>NZ_JBSGFQ010000075.1:0-64768 GCF_053603495.1 Nonomuraea sp. NPDC004186
GAACTCTGGGGTGCCTCATGCGTTCACGTGCTCGACCCTCGCATCGGGCCCTGGGAACACCAGGGTGTCGTGCTCTGAGTCGAACCAGTGCACCATGTAGGGCGGCGAGCCGTCCGTGTGCTCCACCTCGGTGATGACGCCGACCCGGCGCGGATCACTCTCGTGACGGCCCTCGATGACCAGCTTGTCTCCAACGACAGCCTTCATCATGCACCTCCGTTGGTCCTCTCCCCTCAAGGGACGCTCTTCCCACATTCGGCATGCCGACTCCGGAGGCAGGACCCGAGCGTCGGCCGGCGGTCACGTGACCGTCGGACAGGTGCAGGCAGTGACGATCGACGACCAGGGCACGTCTCAGGGCGTCTGAGCAACGGCACCCGGTTCACCAGCCAGATCTCGACAGCGCTCAACGCCAGCCAGCTGGAACCCCGACTTCGGACTCATCATGTCGAGATCAACGGAACGAAGGGAGGAAACGCCTTGATCACCTCACTTGTTGGCTTCCTGCCGTTCGCGTTGTTCATCGGTTTCCTCATCTGGATGGAAAGACAGGGGCAGCGGTCCATCACAGGCAGTCTCAGCGGCTTCGCCAGATCGAGAGCGAAGATCATAGAGGCTGAGCGGTCGGCCACCCGATTCGGGGCGCTTAAATGAGCGCATGGAGCATGCGTCCCGCTGGCCAGGGCCGGGACGACGACATCGGTAGAGCCCGCTTTCGCCACCACGCCAGCGGAAAGTGCAGCTGAGGTTCCTAGATGATCTATTCCAAGGTGTTCAGTGGTCGCGTCGTCGACGCCCGCATGACCGGTTGGCGGATGGTCCACTGGGCGGACTCGCTTGGTGCGGCAGCCCCAGCGGGCGCGCATATGCCTTGACAGGCATATGCTGGATGAGGAATATAGTGGGCATGTCCGTCGATACGTTCTCTGTGCTCGCCGAACCAACCCGGCGTCGGATTCTCGACCGGCTCCTGGCGGCCGAGAGCAGCGTGAACGAACTGGTGGAGGCGCTCGACGTCAGCCAGCCCACGGTGTCCAAGCAGCTGAAGGTGCTCAGGGAGGCCGGTTTCGTCACCTGCCGTACGGAGGCGCAGCGGCGGATCTACCGCATTCACGCAGGCCCCTTTCAGGCACTCGACGACTGGCTTCAGCCGTATCGCGCCCTGTGGGACCGGCATCTCGACGCTCTCGAGCGCCACCTCGACAACCTGGAGTAGTCATGACCCCCAACGCATACCACCCGAGCCCGCCGGCCCAGGTCGACTGCGAGGCGACGGAAGACCGCTGGACCCTGGTCTTCACCCGCGACCTGCGCCACCCGCCCGAGAAAGTGTGGGCCGCGCTGACCGAGCCCGAACAACTCGCAGCGTGGGCGCCGTATACTGCTGACCGCAATCTCTCCGAGGCAGGCGGCGCCACGATCACGATGATCGACGATGAAAAGCCCCAGGACATGGCGGCCGAGGTTGTGCGCGCCCAACCACCGACGCTGCTGGAGTACACCCTCGGCACCGATCTGCTGCGCTGGGAGCTGGCGGCCACCGACACCGGTGCCCGGCTGACACTGCGGCACACCGTTCAGGACCGCGACTGGATCCCGAAGGTCGCGGCCGGCTGGCACATCTGCCTCGACGTGGTCGAGAAGCTGCTCGAAGGGCATCCGATCCCGCCGATCCGCGGCGCCGCGGCAGTCGACTTCGGCTGGTCGGAACTCAACGATCAGTACGCGCACAAGTTCGGCATCCCCAATACCGGCCTGCCCGATCACCTGAAGCCTCAGAACGAGGCGTCCTGATCGATCGGGCGCACATTGCATGGCTTCGCTGCGCCGCTCCCGGCGGCGCAGCGGCGTACCGCTCGCCGCGCGGCGCCTGCGCGGTGCGGGAACCTCGCACAGGGCGGCCATGTCCTCCGCGGCGCCGACTCCAGGATGATCGTTTCAAGGGATCGCCTGCGCGCACGAGGTGAGGGAGCCCAATGTCGGTGTGTGAAGACAGAATTGGACTCCCTCGCGACCGCGCTCTACGTGAAGACCGACGACCTGCTGGAGGGATCGCCGCAGCTCGCGCCATGGCGCCCGGCGGGGGGCATCGCACCGCAGCTCAGCGACGCGGAGCTGGTCACCCTGGCGGTGATGCAGGCCATGCTCGGCTTCACCTCCGAGGCCCGCTGGATCCGGCGCACCCGCGCTCACCTCCGGCATCTGTTCCCCTACCTGCCCAAACAGCCCGGCTACAACAAGCGGCTGCGCAAGGCCGCGGGTCTGATCCAGCAGGTCACCCGGCTGCTCGCCGTCAACACCACGCTGTGGAGCGACGATGTGTGGATCGTGGACTCCACCCCGGTGGAGTGCGGCCGCTCCCGCGGGACCGAAGCGTTCCGACCTGGCCGGATGGGCTGAGTACGGCTACTGCGCCAGCCATTCGCGGTTCTTTTGGGGGCTGCGGCTGCACCTGGTGTGCACGTTGCACGGCCTGCCCGTCACGTTCGCGCTGACCGGGGCCAAAGCCGACGAGCGCCAGACGCTGCTGGCCATGTTCGACGTCGAGCCCGGCCTGCTGAGCGACCGGGTCGGGCAGGCGCTGATCGGCGACAAGAACTACTTCGGCGCCGCCTTCGAGCGCCAACTCGCCGAGTGGGAACTCCGGCTGCTGCGACCGGCCCGCGAGGGCGAGCCCGAACGGGCCGGAGCCCAGTTGTTCAAGCCGCTGCGGCAGGTCATCGAGTCGGTCAATGAGACCTTCAAGGGCCAACTCGACCTCGAACGCCACCGTGGCCGCACCCCCGGCGGAGTGATCGTGCGCGTGCTCCAGCGGATCCTCGCGCTGACTGCTGCGATCTGGCACAACGACCACACCAGACAGCCCGTCATGCGCGCACTGACCGCCTACGACCACTAAACCCCTTGGAATAGATCATCTAGAGGGATCAGAGCAAGGTGCCTTCTCGATGTGGTCAGCCGTGGCACCACCGCGACGTGAGGGCCGTTAGGTGCTGCCGATGAGGCCGCCTGGCGTGCCCCGGTGCCTGCGCCCAGTGGCCGCGGTGAGCGCCTGCTCAAGGCTGTCGTGCGTCGGCAACCACCGGTCCATTCCGCTGAGCCGCAGGACACGAATGGGCTCACGCTGTAGGCCGGCCAGCCGAAGGGTGCTGCCATCGCGGCTGATCTCCTGCCGTAGGTGCAGCAACGCGTTCAACCCGGTGCAGTCCATGAAGGAGGTGCCGGCCAGGTCCATGACGACTTCATCGCCGGCCCGGTGGACTCGGCGTACAAACTCCTCTAGCTCATCGGCAGTTGCCAGGTCGAGTTCCCCGCTGACCATGATGATGGTGACCCCTGCCAGGTACTGCCGCCTGAGGGTGATCCCACCCATACTCTCCACGATAGAACTTCCGCGGATAAAGGCCGGATGCGTTGCGCGCAGCATGATCTAGTCCGTGCTGAGCTCCCTCCGCTTGGACGCCACGCCTGCCACGAAGCCGTCACCAAGGGGCGGCCGGTAACGGCGTCAGGCTTCCCAACTGGTGCTGCCGGGGTGGCGTCGGCCGCACTTGCGTACTTGACGAACCTAGGAAGGTAACGCGCGATTCAGGCCGACTAGCCTGGTGATACTACAAAATGTAATGAAGGGTGACGATATGTGATGGAGGCGAGGATGGATAGGCAAGGTGATCAACCGCTGCAGGGTTTGGGGAGGCGTAAGGCTTGATGTTTGTTGATCGTCATGATGCGGGCGTTCGTCTGGCCGAACGGCTGGCTGGACTCATCACCGATGAGAACGTGGTCGTCCTCGGGCTGCCCAGAGGCGGCATACCTGTGGCCTTCGAGGTGGCTCGGGCCTTGAGCGCGCCGCTGGATGTGATCGTGGTCCGAAAGCTGGGAGTGCCGTTCCAGCCCGAGCTGGGATTCGGCGCGATCGGAGAGGGCGGCATACGCGTGATCAATTCGGATGTCGTCCGATTGGCGGAGGTGACGCATGAGGAGATGTCCGAAGTGGAGAAGCGCGAGCAGGCAGAGGTGTCGCGCCGTGCCCGCCGCTTTCGCGGCGATCGCGCACCGATCGACCTTGCGGGCCGTACGGTGATCCTGGTTGACGATGGGATCGCCACGGGCAGCACCGCTCGCGCCGCCTGCCAGGTGGCTCGTGCGCGCGGGGCCGCGCGAGTGATCTTGGCGGTCCCTGTCGGAACGCCGGACACGCTTGAGGGTCTGCGCGAGGACGCCGACGAGGTGACCTGCTTGGAGACGCCTTCCACTCTGTGGGCCATTGGCTCCTGGTACACCGACTTCACCCAGAACACCGACGAGCAGGTGGTCGAACTGCTGCAGCGGGCCGCACCGCCTACCGCCGAGGGCACGGTGCGTGGAAAGGGGCGAGGGGCAAGATCTGATCCGCCGGAACCTGCCGACGAGGTGACAGTAAATGCGGGTCATGTCCGGCTGCCGGGGCAGCTCGTCATTCCGGAGGAGGCCGAAGGGATAGTGATCTTCGTGCACGGTAGTGGTAGCAGCCGGCACAGTCCTCGCAACCGGTACGTGGCCTCCGTACTCAACCGTGCGGGTCTGGGTACTTTGCTCTTCGACCTGCTCACGGTCGAGGAGGAGTACGACCGCGGCAACGTGTTCGACATCGAGTTGCTGGCCGGAAGGCTCATGCAGGTGACGAACTGGCTGAGTGATCAGCCTCGGGCCGCGGTGCTACCGGTTGGCTATTTCGGAGCCAGCACCGGGGCGGCGGCCGCACTGTGGGCTGCGGCGGAACCGGGCAACCAGGTGGCCGCCGTTGTCTCACGAGGTGGACGACCAGATCTGGCCGGGCCGCGGTTGTCGGCGGTGCGAGCGGCGACGCTGCTGATCGTGGGCGATCGTGACGAACTGGTGCTCGGCCTCAATCGGGCGGCGCAGGTGCGGTTGCAGTGTGAGAACGACCTGCAGGTCATCACTGATGCCACACACTTGTTCGAAGGGCCCGGAACGCTGGAGACCGTCGGCGGCCTGGCATGCGACTGGTTCACCGACCATTTCAGCAGGACGCGCGTGGGATGAGAGTGGTGAGCAGTCCCTTCGCCTTGGCGCTCCATGACGGAAAGCGCTGATCCTGCCGGTTTGTGGCGTATGAGCTTCTCGGCGTAAGCGGCCTGCCGTCCGGCCTTGCCGGGCGGGACCTTCGTCCCTGGGCTCCGGGTTCGTTTCCTGCGAAAACAGGTAGGCGGGATGATGCGGCGCCTTGGCCAACCGCGGATCAAGGAGGAAGACGTGGTGATCCCCACACGCTCCGGACTGTCGTCTGCGGAGGCGGCCGTGCGCCTGGAGCAGGATGGGCCCAACACGCTCCCGCAGAAGCCGCCCGTACCGCTGTGGCGACGGGTCGCCGCCCAGCTTCGCGATCCTCTGATCATCGTCCTGCTCGTGGCGGCGGTATTGACCATCGTCACCGGCGACTGGACCGACACCGCCGTGATCATGCTCGTGATCGTCGTCAACACCTCCGTCGGCGTGGCGCAGGAGGTCCGCGCCGACCGGGCAATAACCGCGTTGTCACAGCTCACGGCGCCGGTGGCGCGCGTGATCCGCGACGGTTCCCAGACGGAGGTCCCGGCGGCCGGCGTCGTCGTGGGAGACCTGCTGGTCCTGGCCGAAGGCGACATCGTCGTGGCCGACGCCACGGTGGTGGAGTCGGCGGCATTGCTCGTGGACGAGTCGTCCTTGACGGGAGAGTCGGTGCCGGTGGACAAGACCGGCGACGATCCGGTCTCCTCGGGCACCGTCGTGGTACGGGGGCGTGGCCGGGCAGTGGTCACCGCAGTAGGGGCGGCGAGCGCGAGCGGCCGGATCGCGTCCATGATGGTCAAGGGGGCCGGTCTGACGCCGTTGCAGCGGCGCCTGGTCGGGGTCGGCCGCCTGCTGGCCGGCGTCGCGGTCGCGCTGTCCGCGCTGGTGCTGGCGCTGGGACTGGTCCGCGGGCAACCGGTCGAGCTGATGGTGGTGACCGCGATCAGCCTGGTGGTCGCGGCCGTACCCGAATCCCTGCCCGCGGTCGTGACCCTGAGCCTGGCCTTGGGGGCCCGCCGGATGGCCGCGCGTAACGCGCTCGTCCGCAGGCTGCCCGCCGTGGAGACCCTCGGCGCGGTGACCGTCCTCGCCACCGACAAGACCGGCACCCTCACCGAGGGCCGGATGGTCGCCCGGCGCCTATGGACTCCTACGGGTGAGGCCACGATCACCGGATCCGGATACGCACCCGACGGCCAGATCGTGTGTGATGACTCCCTCGACATCGAGACCCTCACCGACCTGCTGACGGCGGCCGTACTGTGCAACGACGCCAGATTGTCACCACCCCAAGACCCTCGCGCGGACTGGACGGCGCTGGGCGATCCCACCGAGGCGGCCCTGCTCGCCGCCGCCGCCAAGCTCGGTCTGGACCGTAAGCACCTGCAGGAGCGATTCCCACGGGTGACCGAGCGCCCTTTCGACAGCGAACGCAAGCGCATGAGCACCGTGCATCGCCTGCCCGGCGGGCATGGCCGCGTGATCTGCAAGGGTGCACCCGATGTGCTCCTCAGCTCGACCGTCCTGACCGACGATCCGACGCTTCTGGCCCGCGCCGCCGAACGCGCCGAGCAACTGGCCCGGGACGGTTACCGAGTCCTGGCGGTCGCGAGTCACAACCTGCCCGCTGTTCCGGAAACCACGCCGGAGAGCGGGTTGTCGTTGCTCGGGCTGGTCGCGATCCTGGACCCGCCGCGCCCGGCCGCGGCCACCGCGATTGCCGCCTGCAAGCAGGCCGGCATCAGACCGCTCCTCATCACCGGTGATCATCCGGGGACCGCCCGGGCCATCGCCACCGATCTGGGCATCATCAATGCCGGTGATCCGGTGGCGGATCTCCGCGATCCCGGGACGACAGGCCATGCCAAGGTCAGCGTGTACGCCCGCGCCACACCCGGGCAGAAGCTCGACATCATCGAGGACCTGCGCGCGTACGGCGAGACCCTGGCGATGACCGGTGACGGCGTCAACGACGGCCCGGCGCTTCGACGCGCCGACATCGGTGTCGCCATGGGCGAACGCGGCACGGAGGTCGCCCGCCAGGCAGCCGACCTCGTCCTCGCCGATGACAACCTGGACACCGTCGTCGCGGCCGTCGAGGAGGGCCGTCGCGTCTACGCCAACATCCGCCGCTTCCTGGTTTACGGCCTGTCCGGCGGGGCAGCCGAGATCGCGGTGATGTTGCTGGGACCGTTCGCCGGGCTCGCGCTGCCCCTGCTCCCCGCCCAGATCCTGTGGATCAACCTGCTCACGCACGGACTGCCCGGCGTGGCCCTCGGCGGCGAGCCCGCCATCCCCGGATCCATGGCCACCCCACCGCGGCCGCCCAGCCAGAGCATCCTGGGTGCGGGACTGTGGCAGCGCCTGATCCGCATCGCCGTCATCCTGACCGCCGTCACCCTCGGCGTCGCCATCTGGGCCCACCAGACCGGCCGCCCCTGGCAGAGCATGGCCTTCTTCGCCCTCGGCGCCACCCAGCTCGGTGTCGCGCTCGGCTCCCGCACCCGGCCGGGCACGCTGGCCAATCCGACGCTCCTGCTCGCCGTCGTCGGTGCGCTCGTCCTGCAACTCGCCGGGCTGTACCTCCCACCGCTCCAAGAGCTGCTCGGCACCCAACCGCTGGCCCTTGGCGACCTGCTCATCGTCGGCGCACTGTCGGTCCTCGGCTACGCCGCCGTCCGCCTCGACCGGATCCTGCACCCGCCTCGCCCTCAACGACCCACCCACCCCACGGACAAAGCCGCCCATGCCCATTGATCACATCACGGTGATCGACCAGGTGTGCCATGGCCGACGTTCGCCGCTCCTGCTATCCGGGGCCTAGGATGCTCCGCCGAGATGGCTGAGCCTGTCCTGGTACTCCTCAGTGGAGATCTCGCCACGTGCGTACCGCTCGGCCAGCACATCCCGTGCCCGTTCGGCGCCGGAACGCTCGACGGGAGAGCTCTGACGCCGCTCCATAGCAGCCCGGACGACCAGCCAGACAACCAGTGCAATGAGAGCGAGCCAGAACAGCATCATGAAACCGCTCCACAGCCATCCCCATCCAGCGCCCCCCATGTGATCCCAGCCGTCCCAAGGATCGATAGTGAAAAGCGTCATACCCATGACGTCCTCCTCACGCAGTGCCCTTCATGCTTCACAGTGGCGGCGTGCGGCGTCGCTCGGATAGCGGCCAACGTCCCAGGTCAGAAGGGGCTTTCGGCCTTTCTTTCAACCCACGTGAAAGCTCCTGAAGGACGATCATGCCCAGGCCGAGCATGACCAAGGTGATGACATCGCGGGTCAGCAGTCACCTTCGACCGGAGTACAGGAAGACCGACTGAGCCCACCCAGACACGTCGACCGCCATGGCGTTGAGGGGCAGGCAGATCACGTCGCGAGCCTCAACTCCGGCTGGAACAGCACCCCTATCTCGTGGCGGTCTACGAACACGCCTCCAGTTCTCTCTGCAGACGTTCCGAACGTCGTGTTCTGCGGTTGTTCTCTTCTACCTCGGCCGTCTGGCTGGGCGGCACATCCGCCGGAGCCGAGCAGATGGCCGGTCGCATACGAGGCGGATGCTGTATGAGGAGCCTGAGGCAAGCGACACCATGACATGGACCGTGCAGCCAGACGGGACATGTGAAGAGACGCATGACACTTGACCGATCACCACTGGCCGCCGCCGCTGTCCCGAACCACGACCAGCGGACATGGCGAATGGTGCAGGAGCGCGTGACTCACTGACCCGAGGACCATCCCGGTGAGCGTTCCGTGCCCGCGTGACCCGACCACGAGCAGGTCGGCTCCGGTCGCAGCCTGGCGCAGAACTTCGACGGGATGCCCATGCACGTTCTCCGCGATCATCTCGACGTCCGGATGTTGTCCCTGGTGACCGGCGAGCGCTTCCTTGAGCACGAGCAACTCTTTCTGCTCGCTCTCGGGGTCCGCGGGTGCGAAGCCGCCCAGCCGTGGCCAGGCCCATGCGTGTACGGCACGCAACCGCGCCTTTCGCAGCTCCGCCTCGGCGAATGCGAAGTCCAGCACCGCACGGGATCGGGTCGAGCCGTCGACGCCTGCCACGACCTCACCATGGGGGAGCGACGGCAACGCGCGTACCACGACGACGTCACACGCGGCGTGGCCGGCGACGCCGTAGGCCACCGAGCCGACCAGCATGCCGCGTACGCCTCCGAGTCCATGACTGCCGACCACCAGGAGTTCGGCGTCCTGCGATGCCTCTATCAAGGCCAGACGCGGATCCCCTGGCAGTACGAGGGTTTTCACCTCGGCCGTCGGCTGTTCATGGACTGCCCGCGACTTGCCCCCGGCGAGCACGGTCTCGCAGCCCTCGCGCATCCACGTGGCCACCTCGGCAAGGCGGCCGTTCTTGGTCTCGCAGATCCATCGGGGCATGGCGTGGGCCACGATGAGCGGTACGTGGCGAAGCGTGGCCTCTCTCGCCGCCCAGCTGACGGCCTCCATGCCTGCCTGCGATCCGTCGACCCCAACTATGATCACGGCACACCTCCTGAGATCCGCCGGAAGGCTTGCCAGTCGAGCAACAGCCCCGATCGGCACTCCGGTGCTGAATCCCCTCGAGGGGATGATGCGTTTCTGTCCCTTTCAGCTTGGGAGGCGTCCAGACCGTAGACGTGAGGCAAAGGTCCTAAAATCGCGCCCTTTGGTCCCTTTGCGGGAAATCGATCCATACAAGATCTCGTGGAAGAAATAGAGCCGGATGAGGACCTGTGACGGGTGCCAGACGGTCACAGAGTTCTCGACCTTTACGTAGCCCTCGGCACAGTAACCGTGAGCACTACTCCGTCGCACAACGTGGCGAGGGCTTTCGGCCCTGGCCGGACTGACTTCCGGCTCTGCAATCGCGAACCGGCGGCCGGTCCGATGGAGGTGTGAGCGAAGGAGCAGACGCGGTGATCATCGTAGGAGTGGACGGCTCGGCGGCGTCGCGGACCGCTGTGAAGTGGGCAATCGGCGACGCCTTCCGGATGCGCCTACCGCTAAGGATCGTGCATGCCATGGACCCTTCCACAAGTCAGATCGGCAAGAACACCAATCCCGACCTGGCCGACGAGTTGCTCGGTAGAGGGCAAAGGATCCTGCGCGAAGCGGAAGCCCTCGTCCAGGAGTGCTGCCCTGCGGTAGAGGTCACCACACAGGAGGCTGAGGGCGCGGCTGCCCCGGCCCTGCGCGAGCTGGCGAAGGACGCGACCGAGATCGTGGTCGGCAGGTGTGGGCTGGGTGGGTTCAATGGCCTGCTGCCAGGCTCGGTCAGCGTTGATCTGGCCGGCCAGGCCACCTGCCCGGTTGTCGTGGTGAGCGGCGAGTTGAGACCTGCGTACGAGGAGGTCGTGGTCGGGGTGAACACCTCATTGGTGTGCGAGCCGGCGCTGGCCTACGCCTTCGAGCAGGCGAGGCTGCGCGGCGCCACCCTGAGGGCTGTACATGCCCTCGCACCGGAGGCCGCCTATGACATGCACGAGGTCCACCAGATCGTCCACGATCGGCTGGAAGCGCTCCGCAAGCAGTACACCCAGGTGACGGTAATCGAGGACGTTCGATCCGAGCAGCCCGTGGACGCATTGGTCGATGCGTCCGAACGGGCGGACCTACTGGTGGTGGGCTCGCACGGACTCGGCACTGTCGGACCGCGGCTGTTCAGCTCGGTCAGCCGCGGCGTCTTGTTCCACGCTCGCTGCTCGGTAGCAGCGGTTCACTCATGGCAACCACCGACAAGCAGCGGATCTTGGACCTCACGTCACGGGGTGCGCTCATTCTCCCCGGGCGGTCCATAGTCGGGCGGGAACATCACCCAGTTGCGGCGGAAATCAAGGCGGCGGGGTCACCGCCACCGGGCATCGGGCTTCGGCCAGCGCGATCTGAGTGACCGGTCCCAGCAGAAGACAAGGGGGCGAATCGTTCCCCCGGTTGCCGAGCACGAGTAGGGCCGCGCCCTTGGTCGCGTCGATCAGAGCCTTCTCCGGTCGCTCGGCCACGAATTCTGTAGTGACAGGAACCCCCGGGTGTTTGGCGGTCAGATGGGACGTCACTTCGTGGAAACGAACCTCCGCCCCTCTTCTGATCGCCTGGGAATCGACGAACGGCTGCCAGTCCGTCCCGGCGGGCGGCCCATCATCTCGCCAGCAACAGATCGCGATCACAGCACCGCCGCGGAGCGCGGCCTCCTCCAAAGCGAGACCGAACGCCGCCAGACTGGCTGGCGAGCCATCGACACCGACTACGATCCGCGTTCCGTCACCAGTCGGCATCGCGTCAGGCCGGACGACGACAACCGGCCCGGCACTGTGCGCGGGCACCTGCACAGCAGCAGATCCCACCCGCAGGTCTTCGAAACCACCTTGCCCTCTTGACCCAAGCACTGTCAGCTCTGCCTCGCGTGCGGCTTGCAGGAGCACCGTGGAGGCCGTCCCTCTCGCCAGTCGTGGCCGGACGTCCATGTCAGGGGCCAGGCTCCGAGCTCGGTATACGCCCCCGTCCACCACATGGGCGGCGACCTGCTCGACCCGTGCCAGGAGTTCCTGCTCCACAGGACGCAGCGGGTACGGCCACTGCCAGGCATGACACACCAGAACAGAGGACTTGCGTAGCCGCGCCTCCTCGATCGCCCAGCACAATGCCAGCGTGCTCGCTGGTGACTCGTCGTAGCCGACCAGTATGGGCCGTCCCATCATGCCTCCCTCGGAAGAAGAGTTCTCCCCTCTTAGCCGGATGGGCTTTCCCCGGCCTACGAGATGAGACCCACGGATGAAGAAATCTTGGTCGTCCCCTGGCGATTCTTCGCGCTCCGGTAGGGCAACGGCGGCCAAGGGCATGGCGCTCATCGGCGGCGGGACGGAGCGCTGCTGGAGGCCGCGGTGGCCTGATGGGTCGCGTCGCCAGACCGCACTCGGGCGCTGTCGCGTGGACAGATCGCCGCGCTGTTCGAGCTGAAGGCACCCCTGTGCGACAAGACGCTGTGGCGGCCCTGTATGACACGTGTCCTCGTGCCGAGGAGATCTCAGCCTCGACATCGACGACCTACTGCTGGCCGCAAGGGCGCCCGCATTATCTCCAGGGCGGCGCCACCGACTGGGCGCACTGGTGGTCCTGTACCGCCCCACCCTCGATGGTGGGTTCGCCGAACGCCGCTCACCTGGCCTGGTGGCCTCCGGTTCGCCGCTGGCGCCTGCCCTGCGCGGTGCCAGATAGCGACCTCTTAACACATTGACAATATTCCAGGGGACGCGACCGCCACCTTCGTACGCCTCGCCGGCCAGGTCGATGGTGGCGAAGCCGAGTGCCTTGCCCTCGCCATGCACCGCGCGCTGCCCTTCGCTACGGACGATCGGCTGGCTATCAGGGTCGCCGCCGACCTCGGTCTCACCTCGATCTTCAGAACCGCCAAGCTCCTAAGAAGATATGCGGACCGCGCCAACCTGAGGTCCCACGACATCACCCTGATGCTGGAAGCGGTGGAGCGGCGCGCCAGCTTCCGCCCACCACGTAGCTCGCCCGACTATCCATGGTGGCTGAGTCACTCTTCACCCAGCGACCACTGAGGCGGCCCCGGTGAAGATCCTCGACGTCCAATGGAGTCGGAGCTACCGGATGCGATCTATGGCGCGCAAGCGGGCGACGTGATCTCTCCCGACTGGTGCCTGCCACGATGCAGCCCGATCAGCGCTACCTACTTGACGTAGTCGGATAACTACTTAAAGTAATTCTCCTGGAACTGCAAAGGGATGGAGGACGTGATGGCACCACGGGCAATTGGATCGATCGCGCTACTCGTAAGCGGACTGATCCTGAGCGCCGCCGTACCGGCATCGGCCGGGACGTCGGGTTGGCGAGACAGCTACGCCGACGGCGGTGTGACGGTCCCCGCCGACCGATCGTCGATCAGGGTATGCGACGGCAAGGACGACAGCCACGTCTACAAGGCGGTCTGGCACAACGACAATCCCATCGACGCCAGGAAGGCATTCGAGGTACGGGCACCCCAGGGCGGCTGCGCTACGGACGACTCCTTCTGGGGGTCGGTCAAGGTCTTCAAGCTCTGCTACGGGAACCTCGGCGCTAACAGACTGGTCGTCTGGGATGGCTGCAAGGCGTCAGTATGGCCAGGTGGCCACTAGGTCGACACCGTTCTTGGTGCCGCTACAGCCCTTGATCTTGCACGGTATCGAGGTCGAGGGCTGCGGTTCCCCCCTGGCTCGCGTTGACGGCGCCAACGAGGCATGACTTAAAGTAACGGTTACATTACTTATTGTATTCACTCGGGCTCTGTGGACCTATGGTTGAGGCCATGACGCCGTGGAGCTACATCCAGGCCTACCTGGATGTGCGTGTTCAGCGTGCCCGTAACGCGCCAAACCGAGGCGCGTCAGCGGTTGAGTGGGTGATCATTACCGCCGTAATCGCTGGAGTGGCGATGGCACTCGCCCTGCTGATCAAGAGCCTCGTTGGGCAGGAAATGGGCAATCTGGAGAAGGCGTTCAACACCCAACGATAAGCCTCGCGAGGTAAGGCTTATCGACGCGAAGGTCCCACGTTTTAGATGCGATCAAGAGCAGAGGCCGTAGTGCACGCCTACCCGTTCGAAGAGTTGGGCTCGCGTGCATTTGGTCAGCCGCAATGCTTCCCCTGAAGTCCTGAACGCCTGCGTCGAAGATTAGTGCGGCTCTTGGGACATCCGCCCTGCGCACTAACTCTCCTGCACGGTGATGCTGGGAAAGCGCCACGAAAGACGAAGTCGCCAAGTCAACCGAGGTCGCCGGCGAGGCCGGTTTTTTTGATGAGTCGCCCCCAGCGAGCAGATCGGTCGAAGGCTTGGGCTATGGCCCTCCCGGAAGGGAGGTTACCGTCCTGTCTGCGGTTGGCCTGGGCCCATTGCCAGGCCGATCGGTGGAGATCTCGGATACGGTCTCGCGGTGAACTGTGGCCTCCATCACCTGCATCGTATTCAGCGGACGAGTGACCAACTGAGGTTGGGGCGTGCTCCTCGGCGCTCTTCTGTGCTTCACGAGCCTGCCTCACCTGACCCATCAACATCTCGTAAGCGCCGATCAAGGCGAAGGAAGGCCAGGCGGCGACGATACGGGCAATTATGGAAGGATCAGCGACTGCGACATTGGCGCCCAGACTAGCCAGACTGCCTATGATCAGGAGCGTCCAAGCAAGAGGGCTACCCCGCTTCCCCCGTCGGCTCGCGTAGAGGATGGACATGGAAGAGGCAACGATCATGCCGTCGACGCTCAGCGGGACCAATGCCGCTGACCACGCCTCCTCGCCGTGTCGAACGGCGAGCTCGTGCATGTGGCGGTAGCTGACAACCGCGGCAATCCCGGCAAGGATCGCCACCGCTGCCGTTGTGGTTCGGCGAATGATCGCATCTGAGGTCGGCGCCCTCCAGCCTTGGCCAGGCGTACTGTCCTTCAAGAGACTTGGTCCTCCTTGTCAGGGTTGAGGATCAAGGTCTGTCCGGGTGTGCCCGCACTCGGACAGACCGCTTTCTTATCGCGCTGAACGGTTGCGGATCCTTGAAAACGCGTCCAAGGCGGTCTCATCCGCGTCGTCCAGGGTGTGCAGGTACTTCTCGGTGGTCGCGATGGAGGCGTGGCCGAGGCGTTCTTTGACTACTTGAAGGTCGGCACCGCCCGACAGCAGCCATGAGGCGTGTGCATGACGAAGGTCGTGAATTCGGACGTTGATCGTGAGTCCGGCCTTGGCAAGGGCGGGCTTCCATACCTGCTTGCGGAATGCTTCGGCGGGAATGTGTCCATCCGTCTCTCGGACTGCCCGGGGACGGCGAGGTTTGTCCTTGCCATTGACCCGGCGTCGTTCGGCACGGTACTGAGCGAGAGCGGCCCGGCAGTGCGGGCATCGACACTTTCCTATGTTGTAGGCCATCAAGGTGCC
This sequence comes from Nonomuraea sp. NPDC004186, assembly GCF_053603495.1. NCBI lineage: Bacteria > Bacillati > Actinomycetota > Actinomycetes > Streptosporangiales > Streptosporangiaceae > Nonomuraea > Nonomuraea sp. NPDC004186. The sequence goes on from NZ_JBSGFQ010000075.1 coordinate 14,974, forward strand.
GTGCTGGTAGGTCTTTCCCGTGGCGTCAGGCTTTGTGAATCCGAGAGCGATTGGTGACGAGGCCGGCAGGGGAGCTGCGGTCGTGAGTTCTACCCGCCAGGTGAACAGGAGATCGTCCGGATCGAGCTTGTTCTGCTTGATATGAGCTGCCAGCTTGTCCGCCAGCTGCTTGCTGATCTTGAAGCGGCGGAACTCCTTGTCCTTTGGATATTCCTTGACAAGGAAGCGCCCACCCTGGGGGTGGAACTTGGGGTTCAGCTCGACAACGGCTCGGCTGATCGTCAGGATCCTGGTCCTCGTATCGAAATCTCGCACACGCAGCTCGGTGAGCTCGCCCCAGCGCAGCCCGGTTTCGATGTCGGTTTCGACCAGCAGGCGAGCGTCTTCGTTGGGCAGCTCCTCATAGAGGATGTCGAACTGCTCTGGGGTGATGATCGTGCGGGGCTTGGCCGCGACGGGTGGGGACTTCACACCCTTGCAGGGGTGTAGGAACGTCACCTGGTCATTCAGGGCAGTCGTGAAGATCGCACTGAGGATGATCTTCCCTTTCTGGATGGTCACCGGTTTCGTCCCGGCGGCTTTCGCTGAAGCGATCCATGCCCGGACGTGCTCAGGCATGATGTCGATCATCCGCATGGATCCGAACTCTGGGATCAAGTGCTTCCGAATGACGTACGTGTAGTTCTGACGGGTACTGGCTTCCATTTCATGGTTTGGAAGCCAGGTATCTTCGACGTAGTCCTTGAATGGTTGGCGGCCTCGCTTGGAATCCCAGATGCGTCCCTTTGCGGCCTCGGACTCAGCGCGCTGCCATGCCTTGTCGGCCTGCTTCTCTGTGGTGAATGTGCCAGCGTGCCGGATCTGGCCTTTCAGGTCCCGGTAGACGGCCGCGTAACGGACCTTGCCGCCCTTGCCGATGCGTTGCCGAGAGAATCCCACCGGCGTCCACTCCCCTCACTGTGTGATCACCTGCCACCGATTTGCCATCAGGACGGTGCGGCACGGACCGATCTCCGACGACACGCGCTGGGCACTCAACCGCTGTCCTACCTGCGATTTTACGGCTTCGATAGTCAGTTGGCCACGTAGGGTTGAACGCCTGGTAAAGGCTGATAAGGAAGAGGTCCCAGGTTCAAGTCCTGGTAGCCCCACAGAGTTTCACCAGCTCAGAGGCTAGATCCCAAGATCGTGGATCTGGCCTCTTGATCGTTTGACTGTCGCGCCGAACCTCGTACCGCGCAGTGCCGCGATTCGGTCACCGTGAACAGTCCCGGTCCCTCTTCACGCGCCCATCCGCGTTCCACCAGCCGCTTGAGCTTGGAGCGCAGCCCCTCCCGCTTGGCGGCCTCATCCGGCAACCCCATCGCCACCGCGATCTGCCCGGCCCGCAACGCTCTCCCGGCATCGACCATGATCTCCGCCGCGTCCCGATACGCCGCGGCAACACCGCCACCGTCACGCCCGGCTGCCACGGAGGCACCGTCACCACCCCAAGCGCCGACGGCCCCACCTGCACCGACGCGGCCACATCGACGACCTCGACAGCACCTGCGGGCTCGTCGACCAGTCGGGCCGGCTCGCCCAAGATCTCCTCCACGGTCTCCCGCGTGATCACCAGCCGCGACAACCGATCCTGCTCGGCCTCCAGCCGTGACTCCAAAGCGATGATCTGCTCCCGGATCTCCTCGATCCGCTGCCGGGCCACAGCCTCCTGCCGCGCCAGTTCCTCCAGCAACGAGCCCATCGTCACCACCGCCTCACACGCTTGCACTCACGGTAGAAGGCAGCACCCCGATCAAACAGTGGAGACATGTCCGAGTGCTACGGACGTGGAGCCACAGTGATCTACTCGTGGCCCTCGACGCCTTCAGCGCTTGTCGGCGACGATCGCCGTGACCAGGATGGCGACGACGGCCAGGTCCAGGGCCATCCTGGCCACGTCAAGGGTGATCCACAGGCCCACCTCGGCAAGCGTCGCCCCGTGGGTCCAGCCGAGCACGGTGGGCGCGAAGTACAGGTAAGTGGCCAGGCGCTGCGGATAGTAGACGCCGCCGGCGGCCAGCAGCAGCCGGCGCCGCCGGGAGCGGTGCCAGGCCAGGGCCAGTGCCGCGGGCATGAGCAGCCACTCCACCAGCGGGTTGAGTGCCACATACAACCCGGTCGCGCCGCCGGAGGCGGGCGACTGCATCAGGCCTAGGTATGCCTCGGGCGTCGGGTACATCACGTGCTGAGCGTGGCCATGGTGAGGGGCTCCTGGCTGGTCGTTGGACTTTCTCGACGTTGCGACGATCGCCGCGGCTCGTCCCGCGTCAAGATCGTTCGTCCTCGCTTCGCTGCGGGCGCTGCATCTTGACAGCCGGAGGCTCTTCGGGGTCCGTCAGTCGGCGACTCTGCCGAACAAGTGGTTGGCGGGAGCATCGGGGTCGTTGCCGTAGAAGTACTCCGCGAGCGCCTGGTGGAATTCGGTGCGATCCAGCGCGCCTGAGCCGTCCAGGTCCAGGGCGGTGAAGACCTCGGCACAATGCTCGAAGGAGATGTTGCCGTGATCGCACCCAACCGGCCGGGTGTAACGCAGACCAAGTGGGTCGGGAAGGTGCGGGTCGCATGAGGTGGGTGGAACGCGGCCGGTGCCGGGGGCTCGTTCCCCGCCTCCGGATCGGCGCGGCCCGCGTACTGGCCAGGCGCCGCCGGCTACGTCAGTAAGGCGGTCTGGCAGCGGACCCGGAGGGGCGCCCTGACACCGTCCGGCGGCCACAGCGCGGAGGCGTGCGCGTGGATCAGGTCGTGGAGCCGGTACAGGCCCGGGGCCGGCTCCTGCAGGAGGTGGGCGTTCAGGAGGTGGTCCAGGAGCCGGATCGCCTGGGTGGTGGTCGTGTTCAGCAGGGCAGCGGCGGTGTCGAGGTCGAAGGCCGGGTGGAGGGCCGAGCCCAGGAGCCGGTAGGCCTCTTGCTGGTCGGTGGGCAGGCGTTCGTAGGAGCGGTCGAAGGCGGCGGTGACGCTTTGGTGGCCGGCTGTCAGTTCGGTGAGGCGGTCGGCGGCCAGGCGGTCGAGCAGGTGGTGGGCGTTCCAGGCGGGGTGGGCCTGGAGGTAGGCGGCGGCGATGCGGATGGCCAGGGGGAGGAGGCCGCAGCGGCGTACGATCTCGGCCAGGACGTCCGGAGGCGTGTCCCCGTCGCATCCGGCTGTGCGGGTGAACAGGGTGATCGCCTCTGCCAGGGGCAGGGTGTCCAGGGACAGGATGCGGGCGTTGCCTGGGCAGGTCAGGCGGTGGCGGCTGGTGACGATCACCTGGCAGCCGGGGGTGGCGGGCAGGAGCGGGTGGAGCTGGCGCTCGTCGGCGGCGTCGTCCAGGACGATCAGGAGCCTGCGGCCGGCCAGGACGCTGCGGTACAGCGCGGCGCGGTCGTCCAGGTGCCACGGGATGTGTTCCGCCGGGACGCCCATGGTGCGGAGTACGCGGGCGAGGGCGGCGCCCGGTTCGACCGGTGCCGTCGCCTGGGCGTGGCCGTGCAGGTTCACGAAGAGCTGCCCGTCGGGGAAGCGAGGGGCGAGGCGGTGGGCGGCGTGTACGGCCAGCACCGTCTTGCCCGTCCCGGCCATGCCGTTGACGAAGATGACGGCCTCGTTCAGCTCAGGCATGGTGGTGGTGTGGTCCTCCACGATCGCGAGTTCGCGTTCCCGGACGCCCGGCGCGGCGACGTCGGCGGGCAGCTGCCGGGGGATGGTCCACGGCCTCGGGCCGGTCGCAGACGGGCCAGCCAGGGCTGTGGTGGGGCGGCCACGGGCGACCGCGTTCAGGGTCGCCCGTTCCGCACCGTCCAGCTCCAGCGCCTTCGCCAGCTGCAGAACCGAGGTGGTCCGCGGCTGCAACAGCCCGTCGTTCTCCAGCCGACGCACCGTCCTGACATTCAGACCCGCCCGTTCGGCGAGTTGCTCCTGCGTCAGCAGCGCCCTCCTGCGCCACATGCGTAGCAGCGCCCCCAATGACATCCCGACACCCCCGTCTTCTTCGTCGGTCCTGCCCCCGCGCACAACCACGACCATCGAAACCGCGTCCCGGCTGTTCAGGCCACTGGTCGGACGGCATTGGACGGAATCGGACGGGGCGGATGAATCCGGCTATCCGCGCAAACGTGATTGAGGGCGTGCGGGCGATTGGCCAGAATGAGCGCCATGGGCGAGCGAGGCGGGGGCGGCCGATCCCACGATGTGTGCCCTTACCAAGGTCTGGTGCCGTTCGAGGGCACGAAGGCCGACCTGTTCTTCGGGCGTACGCGGGCGACCCGCAGCCTCCTGGATCGCCTGGGGAGGCGGCTGGCGCGGCACGGATCCATCCTGCTGGTCTCAGGCGCCTCGGGGGTGGGCAAGTCGTCGCTGCTGCGGGCGGGGCTGATGCCGGCGCTGGCGGAGGGGATGCTGCCGCTGGCCGGGTCGCGGGACTGGCCGCGCCTGCTGGTGACGCCGAGCGCGAAGCCGTTCGGCGCGCTCGCCGGGGTGTGGGCGGGGGAGTTCGGCGGGCTGGTCGAGACCGTGGCCGAGCGATTACGGGAGGATCCGGGGGAGGTCGTCGCGGGAACCGGGCGGTTCGTACTGGTGGTCGACCAGTTCGAGGAGCTGTTCACCCTGGTGGGCGACGAGCGGGAGCGGCAGGCGTTCGTACGGGCCCTGCACGCCCTGGCCGAGGGCGCGGACGGCGGCGGGGTGATCGTCGGGGTGCGCGCCGACTACTGGGACCGGTGCGCCGCCTACCCGCAGTTCGCCGAGGCGATCCAGGACGGTCAGGTCATCGTCGAGCCGATGACGGAGCCGGACCTGCGGCTGGCCATCACCGGCCCGGCGGCCGCGGCGGGCCTGGAGCTCGAACAGGGGCTGGTGGAGATCATCCTGGCGGAGCTGCGCGCCGGCGACCGGTACGAGGCCGGCGCTCTGCCCCTGCTCTCCCAGGCCCTGCGCAACACCTGGGAGCGGCGCGAGAAGGGCACCCTGACAGTCCGGGGGTACGAGGACTCCGGCCGGGTACGCGACTCCGTACAACGTACGGCCGACGAGGCCCTCGACGGGCTGCGGCCGGACGATCGCAAGGCGGCGCTCAGGTTCTTCCGGCGGATGACGACGATCACCGCGGGCGGCCGGGTGGCGCGGCGCCGGGCGACGCTGGCCGAGCTGCACGCCGCCGCGTCGGCGCGTTCGGTGGAGGACCTGGAGCGGACGGCGGCGCTGCTGTCCGCGTTCGCCGACCGGCGCCTGCTCACCCTGCACGAGGACAGCGCCGAGATCGCCCACGACGCGCTTCTGACGGCCTGGCCCACCCTGCGGCAGTGGCTCGAACCGGACCTCGCCGCGCAGACGGTGTACGACGGGCTCCTGGAGGCCGCCGCCCAGTGGGCGGAGAACCACCGCGACCCGGCTTTTCTCTACCGGGGGCCCCGGCTGCTGGCGGTCCAGGACAGCCGGCCCCGCTGGGAGCGCGACCCCGACAGCTTCCCCCCGCCCGGCGCCACCGTGGAGAGCTTCGTCGCGGCCTCCACGCGGGAGGCGCGGCGGGTGACCCGGCGCCGCCGGCTCGTCATGTCGGGTCTGGCAGCGCTGTCGGTCCTCGCGCTCGCCGCTGCCGGCACCGCCGTCAACGCGGCTGCCGACGCGAACTGGCAACGCGGTCTGGCCAGCTCCCGCCAGCTGGCGGCGCAGAGCGAGGTCACCGGCGACACCGCCCTGGCCTCGATGCTCGCCGTGGCGGCGTGGCGGATCGCGCACACCAACGAGGCCAGGAACCGGGTGCTGACCGCGGCGACCCGTACCGGCAGGGGGACGCTCACCGGGCACCAGCAGGGCGTCACGGCGGTGGCGTTCACTCCCGACGGCGCGACCATCGCGACGGGGGGCGCCGACGGGACGGCGCGGTTGTGGGACACGGCGACGCGGCGGCAGCTCGGCGCTCCGATCACCCGGGCGAAGTACGACTGTTCGAGCGTGCGGCTGGCTTTCAGCCCCGACGGCCGGACGCTGGCCACGGCGTGCCTCGACAGCGTCCGGTTCTACGACGTGGTCACCCGTCGCGAGCTGGGCGCCCAGGTGAAGGCCGAGGAGGTCGTGACGGCGCTCGCGTTCAACCCGGACGGGAGAACGCTGGCGACCGGCGACAGCAAAGGCGTGGTCCAGCAGTGGGACGTGGCCACGCACCTCCCGCACGGGGCTCCCATGGGCCGTCCGGACGAGGGGCACGCCATCCACGGGGTGACGTACGGCAGGGACGGGAAGATCCTGGTCACCGCTGGGGAGGACAAGACCGCGCGGCTCTGGGACACCGCCGCGTCCCGCCAGCTCGGCGCCCCCTTCACGGGGCACACCCAGGCTCTCGGCGACGTGGCGCTCAGCCCGGACGGGTCGACCCTGGTAACCGTGAGCTGGGACCGTACCGGCCGGGTGTGGGACGTGGCCACGCGCAAGCCGAAGGGGATGCTCAAGGACCGCACGGCCGGTTACTACTCGGTCGCCTTCAGCCCGGACGGCACGCGGATCGCGACCGGCGGGGACAGCGGCCGCACCGTGGTGTGGGACACGGCCAGCCGGCAGCAGCTGTTCACGCTCTGGGACAACTACGCCAGTGTCGACGACATCGCGTTCAGCCCGGACGGGAGTGTGCTGGCCGCCGCCAGCAATGACGGCGTGGTCCGGCTGGCCGACCCGCAGGTCCTCCAGCAGAAGGGGACCCGCGTGCCGGCGCTGGGGGCCGTCGCGCTGAGCCCGGACGGGCGGATTCTGGTCACCGGCGTCGCCGACGAGAAGAGCCCCGACCTCCAGCTGTGGGACGCGGCCACCCAGCGTCCTCTCGGCCCGCCGCTGCATCCCGAGGGCGCCCGCCGTGCGGCGGCGTACCGGGTGGAGTTCACTCCCGACGGGCGGACACTTCTGTCGGAGGGCTTGGACGGGATACGGCTCTGGGACGTCGCGAGCCGCCGCGAGGTCGCGCACGAGAAGTCGCTCGCGTGGGCCAGGATCAGCTCCGACGGCAGGTTCGTCGCCGCCCAGCGGGACAAGTCCATCGTGTTCTGGGACATCGCGAGCCGCAGGGACACCGGAGTGCGCATCACCGTACGCGACGGCACCGACGTCATCACGGCGATGACGATCAGCCCCGACGGCACGATCGTGGCGACCGCGGGCTTCGACAACCGGATCCGGTTCTTCGACGTCGCCACCGGCCGGGAGCTGCCCGGCCCGACGTTCACGGCTCACGGCGGATTCGTCAACGACCTGGCCTTCAGCCCCGACGGGCAGCGGCTGGCCGTCACGGCCTACGACAACAGCGTGCGCCTGTGGGACGTGCCGCACCGCCGTGCGGTCGGCATCGGCCTGATCGCCGAGGAGGGCATGACGACCTCGCTCGCCTTCAGCCCCGACGGGAAGGTCCTCGCCACCGGCCTCACCAACGGCGAGGTGCAACTCTGGGACCTGCTGACCTACCGGCGGCTCGGTTCCGCGATGAAAGGCCACACCAAGGGCGTGACCGACCTCGTCTACAGCCAAGACGGGACGACGGTCGCCACGGCCTCGGGAGACAGGACCGCGCGGCTGTGGAACGTCCGCACACCCCCCGACCTGGTGGCCGCGGCGTGTGCCAACGCGGGCCGCTCCCTCACCCGAGAGGAGTGGGAGAATCTCGTGCCCCAGGAGGAGTACCGCCAGACGTGCACGTGACCCTGGACCCGACCACGGAGAGAACAAGGATGTTCCTGCGAGGCTTACGGCGGCGGACAGGCAGGCCCGTCCCGGAACTGGTCGCGTTGTTCCGTTCGATCGTCGAGGGCGGTCGCGACTTCCACCCGATCGCGTCCGACTTCCTGGAGCACTTCATGGACGGCGCGGGCGCGTCGAGGACGATGTCACTGCGGTGGTTGCGCTCGTTCAAGGTGATCAAGAAGGCCGAGCGCAAGAATCAGCGCCGGTTCGAACGGCAGCTCGCCCGCACGGCGCGGCAGCTGCGGGAGGGGGAGTCGAGCTGGTTGCACGACTACTGGGACGCGCGGATCAACGCCTTCATCGGTACGGAGCTGTTCTACGTCAGCAGGATGAGCCTGCTGCGCTCGCAGGGGTCGTTCGTGCTGACCAGGGACGGACCGGAGGTACGCGTGTCCGGCACGGTTCGCCACCGCTGGTTCGACCCCTACGACTGGGACCGCGGCCGCTGGGTGTACATCCCCCGGCACGGGTTCGTGCCCATCGCGGTCGGCCGTGACCTGGTGGAGGCCGACGAGGCCCGCAACTTCCTGATGGAGTCGCGCCACGTGCAGACGCTGGAGGGCCGGTGCCTGGAGGGCCGGTGGCCGCGGCGCGGCAGGGACGAGTTCGGCTGGGCGCTGGTGCGGGCGGGAGAGGGATGATCGAGGAGCGTCCCCGTCCGCCCGATCCCGCCGAGGCGGGCAGCACGGCCGACTTCGTACGGTCGCTGGCCCGGCTCAAGCAGTGGGCGGGCGAGCCGTCCCTGAGCAAGCTGCGTTCGCTCGGCGGCCAGACGACGGCCACGGACGGCGCCACGGTCGACGCGTTGCCGAAGAGCACGGTCTCGCACGTCCTGCGGCAGGAGGACCGGCTGCCGCGGTGGGATTTCGTCCGCGCCTTCGTCACCGCCTGCTTCCACTACTGCGACTACCCGGCCGAGCTGATCCCCGGCGAGCTCGAACGCTGGCGGGCGGCCAGGACGGCCCTGGCGAAACCGTCCGCCCCCGTCCCCGAGCCGCCGGCGACGCCGGCCGTCTCCACGCCCGATCCCGCCGTCGAGCTGCTGACCCGCCGCGTGGTCCGCGAGGAGGACCGGGCGCGCAAGGGGCTGCTCGGCGGCTACAACCTCGCGGCGCTCTCCTTCAGCCTGTACGGCGACACCGGCGAGACCGAGTGCGACCTGCACACGATCGGCCGGTTCTTCGGCGACCTGGGCCCGCGGCGCCTGCTGGTCGTGGGCGAGTCGGGGGCCGGCAAGACGGTGCTGGCGATCGAGCTGGTGCTGCAACTGCTGGAGCCCGTGCTCGCCGCCGGCGGCCGGCTCGACCAGGGGCAACTGGTGCCGGTACGGCTGAGCGCGGCCCGCTGGACCCTCGGCAGGCCGTTCGAGGCCTGGCTGGCCGAGCAACTGGCGCAGGACTTCGGGCTCGCGGCCAGGGACGCGCAACGGCTGGTACGCGATCGCCGGGTGCTGCCGGTGGTGGACGGGCTGGACGAGCTGGACCCCGAGCCGGCGTGGGGCCCGCCGCGCCGGGCGATCGGGCTGCTGGCCGAGCTCAACCGCTACAGCGACCTGTCCGGCCGGCGACCGGGGGCGGTCGTCGTGACCTGCCGCGCCGACCGTCACGCCGAACTGCGCGAGGCCGGGGCCGGGCTCGACAACGCCGCCAGGATCCACCTGCACAACCTGACCGGCCAGCAGATCGGCGCGTACCTGCGCACCCGCTGGCCGGACGGGCACCCCTACGGCGCGCACCGCGAGGCCATCCACGGGGCGCTGTCCGGGCCGGCGGGCAAGGCCGTGCACGCCGCTCTCGCCACGCCCTGGCGGCTGGTGCTGACCGTGACCGCCGTGGAGTCCGGCGCCGATCCCGCCGGGCTGCTCCGCGTGGATCCGGGGCTCGACACCGGTGAAGGGGTGGCGCGGATCGTCAGGAGGCTGCTGGAGGCGTACGTGCCGGCGGCGACCGTGCTGACGCCCCGTACCGCCTACGGGGCTCCGTACCAGGCGGAACAGGTGCGGTCGTGGCTCGTGCACCTGGCCGCCCACCTGCGCTGGCAGGCCGCCCGGGGCGCCGAGGTGGACCGGCCGCCGCCTGGCCTGACGGCGATCGACATCGTTCCGCACCTGCTGTGGCCGATCGGCGGCAGGCGGCGGGTCTGGGCGCTGCACTGCCTGGTCTGCGCGCTCTTCGCGGTCGTCGCGATGCTGGCGTACTGGACGGGGTCGGCGGCTGACGATGCTGGAGCCGGCCCTGAGCGGCTGCTCACCCTGACGCTCATGGCGGGCTGGGTGGTGATCGCCACCGGCCTGTCGTTGTCGCCCTGGCCCGCCGCCGCCGGTGGGCGCAGCGAGGTCCCCCGCCGGCGGCGCGTGATCGGCGGCCTGCTGGGCGCCCTGGCGGGCACGCCCGTCGGGGTGCTCGGCGGCCTGGCCGGACTCGTGCTGACCGGGGGCAAGGTCTTCGGGCCCGTCTTCGCCGTCGCCGCGGGCGGCACCGGAGGGCTGGTGCTGGGCGCGGTCATCGGGCTGACCGCGGCAGGGCAGCGGGGCGCCGAGCGGATGACCGTCCCCGAGGTGCTCCACGCCGAGCCCATCACGCTGCTGGGCTTCGGGTTGTGCGGCGCGATCATCGGGCTGGTGCCGCTGCGGCTGGCCCACGCCGGCCCGCTGCCGCTGGCCGTGGGGCTCGCCGGGACCTTCGCCCTCGCCTTCACGCTGGGGGTCGTCTTCAAGATCGCTACCGGGGGCTGGAGCAGGGATGCCGAGCTGGCCCACCCGCGGGAGGCACTGCACCGCAACCCGACGATCGGGCTGGCCTTCGGCCTCACCGGCGGCGTCGGCGCCTTCCTGGTGTTCGTCATGAACACCGGCGTCGTGGAGTCGCTGGTGTGCGCGCTCGTCGGCGGCGTGACCTTCGGGCTGTCCTTCGGGGCGATCGCCTGGGCCCGTACGATGATCGGGCTGGTCGTCGCGGCCATGCGCGGCCTGCTGCCGCTGCGGTTGTGGGCCTTTCTCGACTGGGCCTGCGAGGCCCGGCTGCTCCGGGTCAGCGGCGCCACGTACCAGTTCCGGCACCGGGAGCTCCAGGACTTCCTGACCCCCTCCGACGGTGACCGGTGAGCTCAGGGCCGCTCGGCTGCGTGCGGCTCGCCTGGCCGGGCGTCAAAGCTCGCTGCGCCGCCACTGCTCGATCTCGTCCTCCAACGCCTGCTCATTCAGCATCGGTACGAACACGTTGGTCGCCCATGCAGTGAACAACCGCACGAACTCGTGGTCCTCGTCGTTCGGCTCACCGTTGACGTGGAACCACGAGATCAGTGGGGCGGCGTGCAGATCATCCGTGTCGCAGTCCGAGCACAGCACCACCCCGGTGTAGCCCTCCACCCGCGTGCCGACGGCGTTGTACCAGCCGTTCGGCACGCGTGCGTACAGCAACCCCGCTCGGCCGCAGCGGGGGCACCCCGGCGCGTCGTCGGAGCTGATGACCTCGATCCGCCGGCTCAAAGCGACAGTGCTTCAGGCCCGAGCAGCGCCTTGATGTCGGCAGCGAAGCTCGGTTCGGCGTTGACCGGCCACTCCGGTAGCGACATCACCATGACCTTGCCCGCCGGCCGCCGCAGGTTGATGTGCAGCGGTACGCGGCCCTGGTGCATCTTCAGCACCTGGCGCAGTTCGTCCAGCAGGGTCGGAGTGATGCGTTCTTCCCGCAGGAGAAGCGTGATCGGGGCGCCGGACTCGCTGTTGACGCCGGACACGTCGATGAGGGCCATCTCCTGGGCGAAGACCGAGATGGCGCCGTCCCGGTTGTTGATCTGGCCCTTCACCGACACCACGATGTCCGGCCGCAGCTCCGGCCCGTACAGCTCGTAGTTGCGGGGGAAGAACAGGCATTCGACGGCGGCGTCCATGTCCTCGACCGTGAGGATGGCCCACGTGTTGCCTGCCTTGTTCACCCGCCGGTCCACCTTGGTGACCAGGCCGGACACCTGGACGTCGCCGCGGTCGTCGCGGCCGCTGTCCAGCAGGTCGGCGATCGTGGTGTCCCGGTTCCTGGCCAGGAGGCGTTCGGTGCCGGCCAGCGGGTGGTCGGACACGTACAGGCCGAGCATCTCCCGCTCGAAGTCGAGCTTGGTCTTCTTGTCCCACTCGCCTTCGGGGACGGCGATCGTGAACGCCGCGTCGTCGCCGGTGTCGTCCATCCCGCCGAACAGCGAGTCCTGGCCGTGCGCCTCGTTCTTCTTGATGTCGATGACGGACTCGACGGCCTGCTCGTGAATCATGAGCAGGCCCTTGCGCGGATGTTCGAGGGAGTCGTACGCGCCCGCCTTGATCAGCGATTCGATGACGCGCTTGTTGCAGGCGGTGAGCGGCACCTTGCCGAGGAAGTCGTTGAAGTCGGTGAAGCGGCCCTTCTCCTTGCGGGCCTTCACGATCCCTTCGACGACGTTCTCCCCGACGTTGCGGACCGCGCCCATCCCGAACCGGACCTGCGTGTCCCCGACCGCGACGAAGTCGAGTTGGGAGTCGTTGACGTCGGGCGGGAGCACCTGGATGCCCATCTTGCGGCATTCGGCCAGGTAGACGGCCGCCTTGTCCTTGTCGTCGCCCACCGACGTGAGCAGGGCGGCCATGTACTCGGCGGGGTAGTTGGCCTTCAGGTACGCGGTCCAGTAGGCGACCAGACCGTAGCCGGCGGTGTGGGACTTGTTGAACGCGTACCCGGAGAAGGGCAGCATGACGTCCCACAGCGCCTGGATCGCCTCGTCGCTGTAGCCGTTGCCGCGCATGCCGGCCTGGAAGTTGGCGAACTCCTTGGCCAGGATCTCGGGCTTCTTCTTGCCCATGGCGCGGCGCAGCAGGTCGGCGCCGCCGAGGGAGTAGCCGGCCAGCTCGCGGGCGACGGCCATGATCTGCTCCTGGTAGACGAGCAGATGGAAGGTGGGGCCGAGGATGGGTTCGAGCGCCTCCTTGAGCTCCGGGTGGATCGGCTCGATGTCCTGGCGGCCGTTCTTGCGGTGGGCGTAGTTGGTGTGCGCGTTGGCCGCCATCGGGCCCGGCCGGTAGAGGGCGAGCACGGCGGCGATGTCCTCGAACCGGGTCGGTTCCATCAGCTTCAGCAGCGATCGCATGGGGCCGCCGTCGAGCTGGAACACGCCGAGCGTGTCGCCGCGGGCCAGAAGCTGGTAGGTCTTGGCGTTGTCGAGCGGCATCGTCAGGGTGTCGAGCTCGACGCCCCGGTTCTGCTTGATGATCTTGATGGCGTGGTCGATGATGCCCAGGTTCCGCAGTCCCAGGAAGTCCATCTTGACCAGGCCCATGTCTTCACAGGACGGGTAGTCGAACCCTGTGATGACCACGCCGTCCTTGTCCCGCATGTGCATGGGGATCAGGTCCAGCAGCGGGGTCGAGGACAGGATGACAGCGGCGGCGTGCACGCCGGTGCCGCGGATCAGCCCCTCGATGCCGCGGCCGGTGTCGATGACCTTCTTGACGTCGGGGTCGTTCTCGTACAGGGCGCGAAGCTCGGTGCCCTCGTTGTAGCGGGGGTGGCTCTCGTTGAAGATGTCCGCGAGGGGGACGCCCTTGCCCATGACGTCCGGCGGCATCGCCTTGGTGATCTTGTCGCCCATCGCGAACGGATAGCCGAGAATCCGGCTCGAGTCCTTGACGGCGGCCTTGGCCTTGATCGTGCCGAACGTGTTGACCTGCGCGGTGAACTCACTGCCGTACTTCTGGGTGACGTAGGCCACCATGCGATCGCGCTGGCGGTCGTCGAAGTCGAGGTCGACGTCCGGCGGGTTGATCCGCTCAGGGTTGAGGAACCGCTCGAACAGCAGGCCGTGCTCCAGCGGGTCGAGCTCGGTGATGCGGGTGGCGTACGCCACGATCGAACCGGTCGCCGATCCACGGCCGGGCCCGACCGGGATGCCGTTGTCACGGGCATATTTGCAAATGTCGGCCACGACGAGGAAGTACGAGGAGAACCCCATCGGACCGATGACCTTCATCTCGGTCTCGTACCGATCCATCACCTCGGCCGGAATCGGGGTGCCGTACCGCATCTCCAGGCCGCGCTCGCATTCCTTGCGCAGCCACGACTCCTGGGTCTCCCCCTCGGGCACGTCCGGATAGTCGGGCATCCGGTCCACCTGGGCGAACACGTCGCCGTAGTCGCCGATCATCTCGGCCACGAGCAGCGTGTTGTCACATGCCTCGGGCAGTTCCGGGAACAGGGCGTACATCTCGTCGGCGGGCTTGAGGTAGTAGCCGGATCCGTTGAACCGGAACCGGTTCGGGTCGTCCTTGTTCTTGCCCACGCCGACGCACAGGAGGCTGTCGTGGGCGTCGGCCTGGTCCTCGGTCACGTAGTGGGAGTCGTTGGTGGCCAGCAGCGGAATGTTGAGCTGCTTGGCCAACCTGAGCAGGTCCTCCCGGACCTCCCGCTCGATGCTGATGCCGTGGTCCATGAGCTCCAGGAAGTAGTTCTCCTTACCGAAGATCTCCTGGTACTCGCCGGCGACCTTGACGGCTTCGTCGTACTGGCCCAGCCGGATCCGGGTCTGCACCGCGCCGGACGGGCAGCCGGTCGTGGCGATGATCCCGGTCGCGTACTGCGAGATCAGGTCCTGATCCATGCGCGGCTTGGAGTAGTAGCCCTCGAACGACGCCAGGGACGACAGCCGGAACAGGTTGCGTAGCCCGTTCGCGTCCTTGGCCCACATGGTCATATGGGTGAACCGGCCACCGCCGGAGACGTCCTTGCCACCCTCGCCGTCCGCCACGCCGGTCTCGGCCCGCTGCCCCCAGAACACCGGCTTCTTCACGAACCGGCTGTGCGGGGCCACATACGCTTCGATCCCGATGATCGGTTTGACCGGTGTGCCCGACGCGACCTTCTGGAACTCGTACGCACCGAACATGTTGCCGTGGTCGCTCATGGCGATCGCCGGCATGTCCAATCGTTCGGCCTCTTTGAACAGCGGCTTCAGCTTGGCCGCCCCGTCCAGCATGCTGTACTCGGTGTGGACGTGCAGATGCACGAACGACTTGCTCACCCGTTCCCCCAACTTCGCATCGGCCCGGATCCTCGCATGAGCCTATTCCGTCTCGCGAGGCTCATGGGGCATCGCGCCCGGAGGGCGGGAAGGTTGTTGCCAGGCTGTTGTTGACGCTGCGTGAAGGGCATACCACACCGACCGTGAGCTGGGGAAACGCCTGCGTCTTCGGTCCATACCCGCTGTTCGGCAGACTCGAACGTATGAGCGAGCTACGCAGCCCGACCACCTCCGATTCGGCGAGTCTGCGTTCACCCACGGTGCCCGCGGCTTAGGCTCCAAGCGCGGCCCGGCTCGGGCGGCAGATCCCCCCGGCCTTGGCTGCACGGATCGTCCAGCCGCTCCACAGGACAGCCACTGCGGGAGAGACGAATGGAGTGGTTGGTCTCGCTGCTCGGGGCCGCGCTCATCATGGCCGCCCTACGGGACCTGTTCCACACGCTCTGGCACCCCACCCGCCACGGAGGGCTGAGCCGGCTCGTCATGGCGGCGTTGTGGAAACTGGCCCGGCATCTCCGAGCGCGCAGGCGGGTTGTGGGGCTCGTCGGTCCGCTCGCCATGGCGACGGTGGTCGGCATGTGGGCCGTCACCATCATCCTGGGCTGGGCCATCGTCTACTGGCCCCACATGCCGGAGGCGTTCGCCTTCGCACCCGGTTCCGGGCTGTCGCAGGAGCCGGCACTCCTCGACTCCGTCTACCTGTCGCTCGTCATGGTCGCCACCCTCGGGCTCGGGGACATCGTGCCTGTCGCAGGCTGGCTCCGCGTGGTCTCGCCCGTCGAAGCCCTCGTCGGCTTCGTCCTGCTGACGGCCACCGTCTCCTGGGTGCTGGAGATCTATCCGACGCTGACCCGCCGGCGGGTCCTCGCGATCCGGTTGGCGCTGCTGCACCGCTCGGACCCGTCCATGCGGCAGCTCGACTGCGCTGCGGGTGCGTCATTGCTGGGAAGCCTGGCCACCGAGGTGGTGCGGGTCCGTATCGATTTCACCCAGTACGCGGAGGCCTACTACTTCCATGACGGTGAGGACCACTCGTCCCTGGCGGCCACGATCGGCCATGCCACCCGCCTCGCCCAGCGCGGGCAGGCGGCCCGACGGGCAGATGTGCGCCTGACGGCCGACCTGCTCGCCGGTGCGTTGGACGACCTCGCCACCATCCTTGACCAGCGTTTCCTCCACACGAATGGATCACCTGCGGAGGTATTCGCCGCGTACGCGGCCGACCACGGCCGCGCCCTCACCGGAGCCTGAGCGCTGCCCATCCCATCGGTACGGCGACCCGCTCGGCAACGCCTCCAGCACGGGTGTGCCGGACTCGGGGCGGTGCGGCGGGCGAATTCCGCATAAATGCAAGGGTGCCGTCACGATCCGACATGGCGCCGTGTGTCGCATCAGCCGCCTCTGTCCGCCGGGCCATAGTGGTCGAGCCAGCTGCCTCTTCAAGCGAGCGGGTCTGGACCCCGGTCTCCACCACCGGTCCGCCGAGCCACGCGTGGCCCTGAAAGGTCCGCACGACACAGGCACGACAGGGCGCGTGCGCGTCCATGAACGAGAAGGCTTCCACCACACGCATGACCAAGAGGGACCGGATCCGAGAAGCGGGCAGAAAGCCTCGGAGGCTGGCGCTCAGCGTGCCACAGATCGTGGGAAGCGCGATGGCCGCGGTCACGGCGGCGGTCGCGGCGTCGTACCTGGGCGTCGCCGGCACGGTGATCGGCGCCGCCGTGATGAGCTTGGCCAGCACGGTGGCCACCGACGTTTACACGCACTATCTCAAGCGCACCGGCGACAAGGTCAGGCAGCATGCCGTGAGCGCGTGGCACGAGCGGACAGCCGAGGCGGGTGATGGCGCGGCGCGGCGGTCCGCGCGGGCCGGGGCACTTCTGAAGGCGTTGCCGTGGGCCAAGCTGGGGGTGGCGGCCGCGCTGGTGTTCTGCGTCAGTATGGGCGGCATCCTGACCTACCAGGTGATCGTTGATCAGACGGTGGCCGACCAGGTGACCGGCAAGTCCCGGAAACGGGCCGAACCCCGCAAACCATCTTCCAAGAAGAGCAGGCACGCCGAGCCCCCGGCTCCGGCGCCGTACCGGGAGTCAGCCACCTCGACGCCGACAGGCGCGTCTCCGTCCTCCACCCCCTCCACGTCACCGACCACCCGCACCCCCACGCCGGCACCCACCCTGACGCCGAAGCCGACGCAGAGCGTGCCGGAGCCGTCCGAACCTTCCACTTCCGAAGGGACTCCCGACGTGACCAGGCAGCCCCCGGCGCCGGGTCAGGGTGGGCCTGCCGGCTCGCCCGCCGCCACGCCGCCGGGCACCGTGCACATAAAGCTCTTCTGAACGTGGCGGGGGAGGCTGCATAGGCCACTGAAGCCCCAGGGGTCCGAGAGGTCGTACGGTTCCTGTCAGCCGAGCCAGCTCGCGACCTGCGACTCGACCGCGGGGTACCAGCCGAGTTGGAGATGGTTGGCACCGGCGATCAGCGCGGTGCCGGCCACCGTACCGATGCCCACCGTGGACAGCGCACTGCTGACGAACACCACGCCGTCGCTGGGTCCCCGGTTCTCGTTGTAGATGCCCACGACGCTGGGCGACCCGCCGGCCAGCAGGTACGTCGCCACCGACGCCGGCACACCCGCCTGCTGGATGCGCGAGATCAGCGAGCCCGCGTTGATCGCGGCCTGGATGCCGGGCCCGGAGGTGTAGAAGCCCTGTCCGCCGTAGTACGTGGTGTACCAGTCCTGCTGCGTCTGGTCGATGCCGTAGGTGCCGTCGAAGCGCGCCAGCATCTGCCGCTGCCCGGGATAGCAGTCGAACCCGCCGGCGGGTACGAACGAGAACTCCGGATGGTTGGCGTAGATGCCGTAGCAGGTCATGTACGTGTGCGGCGCGGGGGAGTTGACGCTGCCGCCGCACTCCGGCCAGATCGAGAAGTCGTGCGCCCAGCCGTGAGCGAACGGATAGTCGTAGCCGGCGTTCGGGCCGCCGAGCGTGATGAGCTTGCGCACGTCGCCGGCGTACGAACGGCCCCAGCTCGGCTTGACCGACGACACGTACATCCGCGCCGACATCTCACCCTTGCTCCAGCCCACCAGATCCACAGCGGACACACCGAGCTTGGCCTTGATGATCGCGATCGCGTCGCCGACCTCCTGGGCCTGCATCAGGTTGTCGCCTTCCTTGTGCGCGAACCCGATGGCGAAGACCCGGTATCCGGCGTTCGACAGGTGCTGCATCAGGCCGGTGCTCGGGCAGCTTATGGCGCCGCAGCCGAAGCCGCCCGACTCGCCGGGATTGGCCCACGCCCGGTCCGGATTGTCGTTGGCGCCGTGGACCAGCAGCACCGGAGTGGCCTTGGGGTTGGCGTTCCAACCGGGTGCGTGGTACAGCAGGAACCGGCCGGAGAACGGCCGCTTGACGCCGCCGAAGAAGCTCAGCCGCTGGCCGTCCTGATCTCCGCGGCCGTCCGGCGGGTAGCTCTCTTGGGTGAACCCGGACGTGGTGTCCAGGTACCGCTCCACCGAGGACCAACCGTTCGCGACGTTGGCGTACGTGGCTTCCAGCGTCAGGTACGAGGGGGTCGCGGCATGGGCCGCGGTCGGTACCAGCAGTGCGGTCAGCATCACCGCGACCGTCCATAAGCAACGCATTCGGGCCTCCTGTCTACGGGATTTCGGCGACCGCGGCGGCAACGCGCGCGGCGAGCAGGATCGTGTGGTGGCCGGTGTCGTCGACGGTGCGCGCCGGCATCCGGGGGCCGGGGCATGGCGGCGAGGCCGTGGAGGCCGGCAGGGCGGGCATGACGGTCGTGTCGGGCATGAGTGCTCCCTGAGTCGGTCGGCAACCCCGAGACCGGCCGCCATCGTCACTTGAGCGCCGCGGCCGTTCCAGTGCCGCCCGCCACACCTTTGCCGCACCGGACGTGTGCGTGCGGCACATCCGCGGAGGGCAGCCAGGGTGTCGCGGGCGACGAGCTAGGGCCGCTGGTAGAGATCGGGGATCCCGTCATGGTCGGAGTCGGCGGTCTCGGATCGGTGGATGCGCCGGTAGACGCGGGCGCGCAGCCGAAGGATCACCGTGGCCAGCAGGGCCGCGGTCAGGGAACCGGCCAGGACCGCGATCTTGAACCGCGCGTCGGCCTCGCCCGTGCCGAACGCCAGCTCCCCGATCAGCAGCGACACGGTGAACCCGATGCCGCCCAGGACGGCCAGCCCGGCCATGTCGATCCAGGCCAGCCCTTCGTCCAGAGTGGCGCGGGTGAAGCGGGCCACCAGCCAGGTGGCGGCCAGGATGCCGACCGGCTTGCCGACCAGCAGCCCGGCCACGATCCCCATCGCCACGGGGTCACTCAACGCTCCTGCTGGCCCGCCAAACCCACCCAGGCCGACCCCGGCGGAGAAGAACGCGAACACGGGCACGGCCACACCGGCGGACAGCGGGCGGAACCGGTGCTCGAAATGTTCGGCCAGGCCCGGTCCCTCCGTGCCGCCCGGCGGTGTCCGGGACAGCACGGGGACGGTCAGAGCCAGCAGCACCCCGGCCACGGTGGCGTGCACCCCTGAGGCGTGCACCAGTGCCCAGCAGGCGAACGCCGGCGGCAGCAGCAGCCACCACGCACGTACCCCACGCCGTACCAGCACGGCGAAGATCGCCAGCGGCACCACAGCGGCCAGCAGCGGGAGCACCGACAGGTGCGAGGTGTAGAAGGTGGCGATGATGACGATGGCGATCAGGTCGTCCACCACCGCCAGGGTCAGCAGGAACGTGCGCAGCGCGTCCGGCAGGGAGCGGCCGATCACCGCGAGCACCGCCAGCGCGAAGGCGATGTCGGTGGCCGTCGGGATCGCCCACCCCCTGGCCGCCGTTCCGCCGGCGACCGCCAGATACACCAGTGCGGGCGCCACCACGCCGCCGACTGCCGCGGCCACCGGCACCACGGCCCGGCGCAGGTCACGCAGATCGCCGGCGACGAACTCCCGTTTCAGCTCCAGACCGGCCACGAAGAAGAAGATCGCCAGCAGCCCGTCCGCGGCCCAGGTGGCCAGGTCGAGGTTCAGGTGCAGCGCGGCAGGGCCGGCCTCGATGGCGCGCAGGTCCTGGTAGGTCTGCGCCCACGGCGAGTTGGCCCAGATCAGCGCGGTGAGCGCGGCGGCGAGCAGCAGTGCCCCGCCGATGGTTTCCTTGCGCAGGATGTCGGCGATGCGGCGCGCTTCGGGCCAGGTGCTCCGGTTGAACAGGCGGGGAACGCGCGTGGCGCTGGTGCCGGGCATGGAACTCCGCTCCTTCGGCAGGGGTCGGGTCGCTCACTTGCCGACCAGACTTCCCGGCACACCTATAAATAAGGTATCAGGACACGTAAAGAGCTACATAACGGACTCTCGTCCGGTTCGGATGGTCCACGGGATCTCCTGGTCGTTCGGGTGGCCGGGGTTGAGTGCCAGCTGCGCGCAGCGGCGGCCCTGGTCTCGCAGCGGGTTGGTGACGGACGTGATGCCGAGCCGGCGGCCGGCCGGCGAGGCATCCCAGCCGAGGTAGGCAGCCTCCGGGTGAGTCTCCTGGAGGGCCTGGTGGGCTCCCAGGACGAGTTCGTCGCTCATGGCGATGATGAGCGCGGTGGGGGTGAGCTGGGGGGCGAGTTCTCGTGCCGCGACGAGGCCGTCCTGTTGGGTGTTGCGGGCCACGACGGCGATCGGCGTGCTCGTCCAGTCGAGCCCGGCCTGTTCGATGGCGGTGCGGTAGCCACGCAGGCGGGCGTCGGTGACGGGAAACGGGGCGCGTGGCGGCAGATCGGCGCCGGTCGTCACCATGTGCTCGCGGTCGCGATCGAGCGGGAACGAGATCACGACGGGCGTACGGCTTTCACGGAGTCCCAGGGAGGCGACCGCGAGCGCGGCCCGGTAGTCGTCCTGGGTGACGCACGCGATCCCCTGGCGTGGTGGGCCGCCCTGGATGACAGCGGGCCGGGGGTCGTCGGCGACTGCCGCCAGCACCGGGTCGTCCTCTGCGGTGGTCCACAGCACGAAGCCGTCGACCGCCGCGGACAGCACGCGATCGGCGTCGGCGGCATCGCCCCGCGTGGGGATGAACGTGAGGCCCCGGCCTTCCTCGACGCAGACCTCCGCGACCCCGGCCAGGAACTGCGCTGCTTGGGGATCGTCGAAGGCGTACGCCAGATGCTCGCTGAAGACCACCCCGATCTGATGCGTTCGACCGGATTTCAGCGCGCGGCCGACGGCGTCGGGGTGATATCCCAGCTCGTCGGCGGCGCGGTGCACGCGTTCGCGGGTGTCGGTCGCGACCCGGGCAGGCCGGGTGAAGGCGTAGGAGGCGGTCATGGGTGACACCCCGGCACGAGCCGCCACATCTTTCAGTGTCACGCGTCTGCGGTCGGTTGGCACGGTGCCATTCTAGTTGTGTAGCGTTACACAGGTGTCCACAGTGATCGCTCGCTCCGCGGGCATGTTTCGCGCGGCGCCGTTCCTCGGCTTCGCAGGGTTCGGCGCCTTCTGGGGTGTGTGGGGTGCCAGTTTGCCCCTGCTGCGAGACCAGGCCGGTGTGAGCGATGCGGGGTTCGGCGTCGTACTGCTCTTCATCGCCGCCGGAGCTCTGCCCGCCATGCTGCTGGCCGGGCGGCTCGTCGACGCGCTCGGTCTGCGTGTCACCGGAGTACTGCTCGCGCTGCTGGGTGTCATGGGTGTCGTGCTCTCCGCCGCCGCGGTGAACTATGCCGCGTTGTGCGCCGGCATCCTGTTGATGGGAGCCTGCTCGGGAGCGGCCGATGTGGCGCTCAACACGCTGGCGGCGACGGTCGAGAAGCGAACCGGACGTCCCGTCGTGACCCGTTCGCACGCGGCGTTCTCCGCCACGGTCGCGCTCTCGAGCCTGGCCACCGGTGCACTCACCGCGATCGCGGACAGCCTGCTGGCGAACTTCGCCGCGGGCGCGGTGGTGGTCGTGGCGCTCGGTCTGGCCGTCGTCATCGCGACGCGACCGGCCCCTGCTGATGACGACGCCGCCGCACCTGAGGGCGCCGCCACGCGTCCTGGTCGCATGTCGGGGTGGATCGCGCTGGTCATGGTCGGGGCGATCGGCGCGTTCGCGTTCGCGGCGGAGAACGCCTACCAGTCCTGGAGCGCCGTCCTGCTGACCGACGCGTTCACCGCCTCGCCGGCGCTGGCCGCCGTCGCGCCGGCGGCGTTCGCCACCACGGCGGCACTGACCCGTTTCGCCACCGGTACGGTCACGCTGCGCCGCCCGATCGCCACGCTGGTCGTGGCAAGCGCGATCGCCACGGCCGGTGGCGTGCTGACGGCGTTCGCGGCCACGCTGCCGCTCGCCCTGGGAGGCGTCATCGCCGCCGCCGTCGGCACCTCGGCGCTCTTTCCCACCCTGCTGTCCTACGGGCTCCGGCCCGTTCCCGACGGGTCACGAGGACGGGCCACGTCCGCCATCTCCACGGTTGCCTATCTCGGCTACCTCGCGGGCCCGGCGTACTTCGGGCTGCTCGCCGATGCCACCGGGGTGCAGAGGACGTTCCTCGGTATCGCCGCGCTGACCGCCGTGGTGCTGGCGGCGATCCCGGCGCTGCCGGCGCTCAAGCGAGCAGGAGGATGGCCAGCGCGGGGCCGAAGGCGCCGCCGAGCTGGTAGCACAGGGTGAGCAGGCTCACGGCGGTGGCCCGGTGCTCGTCCGGTACGACGGCGCCGACGCGGGGCGCGTACCAGGCCATCGCCGCTGTGGCCGCGAACACCGCGAACGCTGTGGACGCCGCGACGAGCACCGGCCACGGGGCGATCGACGGCAGGGCGACGGCCGTGGCGCCCGCGGTCAGCAGGACGGATCGGGTGACGGCGGGACCGAGCCGAGCGGCCCGCCGGGTGAACGACAGCGAGGCGATGGAGCCGGTGGCCAGCATGATGAGCGTCACCAGCCCGATCCGCCCGGTCGTCCAGTGGTGTTCCAGCAGCCGGGGCACGGTGTAGAGCAGGGCGAAGTAGGAGGTGGACAGCGTGCTCGCCACCGCTGCCGCGGTCACGAACGCCCGGGAGCGGATCACCGGATGAGGGATGAACCCGGCAGGCTTCTTGCGGACGTGCAGGGTCAGCAGCAGGCCCGCGACGGCCGAGGCGGCAACGGCCACCAGCTCCAGGCGCGGGATCAGGACGAATGTGCTGACCAGCGTCATCACGAGCAGGATCCCGATGGTGTCGGTA
Source organism: Nonomuraea sp. NPDC004186 (assembly GCF_053603495.1). Lineage (NCBI taxonomy): Bacteria > Bacillati > Actinomycetota > Actinomycetes > Streptosporangiales > Streptosporangiaceae > Nonomuraea > Nonomuraea sp. NPDC004186. The sequence goes on from NZ_JBSGFQ010000075.1 coordinate 37,967, forward strand.
CGGGTGGCGGCGGCTTGGTGGTGGTGCACGGGGGCGTGGCGTAGGACGGCGGGGACGGCCAGCAGCGCCGGCAGGGACAGCAGCAGCGGCAGCCGCCAGGAGATCCCCGACAGGGTGGAGCCGGCCGGCGGGCCGAACGCGCCGATCAGGCCGACCCCGGCGGTGACGGCGCCTGCTCGCGAGGCGGTCCCGGCCAGGGAGATGGCGATGGTGACCAGGCCCCCTCCGCCGGCGGCCTGGGCGGCGCGTCCGGCCAGCAGCATCGGCAGCGTCGGTGCGCCGGCCACCAGGAGTGTGCCGAGGAGTACGAGGGCGCTGTTGACGAGTGTGGCGGCGCGGATGCCGCGGGTGCGCAGCAGCGCGGCGGTGAGCGGGGCTCCGAGGACTCCGCCCCAGCCGAACGCCGTGGCGGCCCAGGTGGCGTCGGCCGCCGAGACGCCCAGGGCTCGGGCCAGATCGGGGATGGCGGTGGTGGTGCTGTTGGCGCTGAGTGAGGTCGGCGTGGCCAGGAGTGCGAGGTACCGGACTGCGATTTGTCCCTTGTGTAGGGGTTCGGCGATCACACGGCCCAAAGTACACCAGATAGTTTCCTAATGACACTGATTGGTATACTTTGACTGGCCCGCAAGGCCCCACCGGCGCGCGGGTCGCCCCTACACTGCATCGAGGAGTTTCCAGCCGGAAGGACGCTGATGACCCTGCGCCAGGCCGAGCCGTACGGCCGACCGGAGAAGCGTCAGGCGATCACCCGGGCCGCCCGCCGCGTGTTCGGCCGCGACGGCTACACCCGGGCCGGCATGGACGCGATCGCCGCCGAGGCGGGGGTGTCCAAACGGACGATCTACCGGCACTTCGCCGACAAGGAGCAGTTGTTCCTGACCGTCGCGCTGGAGGGCGCCGACGAGGTCACCGCCGCGATCGCGCAGATCATGGACCGGCACCTGCACAAGATCGTGGATCTGGAGCGGGACCTCATCGACTTCTCCCTCGACAGGGTCGCCGCGGTCACCGCCTTCCCTGACCACTTCGCCCTGGTACGGGCCATCGAGGCGGAGGCGGCCCACATCCCGCCGCCGATCCTCCAGGCGTGGATCGCGGCCGGACCGCAGACCGGGCACCTGCGCCTCGCCCCGTACCTGCGCCAGATCGCCGAGCGCGGCCTGCTGCGGATCGACGACGCCGACCTCGCCGCCGCCCACCTCACCCTGCTGACCATCACCGACGTGAACCAGCGGACGTTCTACGGCGCCGTCCCCCTACCCCAGGAGGAGGTCGACCGGCTCGTCACCGCGGGCGTGCGGGCCTTCCTCCGTAGCTACGCTCCCTCCTCCGCGTAGCACAAACCCTGAGGCGCCACCCGATGCGGACCGGGTCAGATGGGCTTGGCCTCGAGGAGGCTTGCTCCCGCGCCCAACTCCACAACCTCTCCCAGTTCCAGATCGGCCGAGGCGAAGAGCTGCGCGTACTCCTGTCGGCTCCGTTCCGAGCCGCCGTTGAAGATGGCCAGCATCCGCAGGTCCAGGTCCTTGCCCAGATGCGGCTCAGCGTCGTCGGGCAGCACCACTTCCAGGATCAGCACGCGCCCGCCGGGTTTCATGGCGTGCCGGACATTTCGCAGAATGCGCACAGCGTCGTCGTCGCCCCAATTGTGCAGGACGCTGGCAAGCAGGTAGACGTCCCCTCCCGAGGGCACCGAGTCGAAGAAGTTCCCGGCCACCACCTCGCACCGATCAGCCAGGTTCTCGGCGGCCAGCACGTCCCCGGCATGGGCCACCACGTGGTCGAGATCGAGGAGGATGCCCCGCATGCCGGGGTTGGCGCGCAAGACCGTGGCCAGGATCGAGCCGCTGCCTCCGGCGACGTCGACCATGGTGCCGACGCCGGTGAAGTCATAACGCGTGACCAGGCCCCGCGTGAAGGCGTCGGCCCTGGCGGTCATGTAGTCGTCGAAGATGTGGCTGATGTCGGGATGGCGGGCCAGGTGCTCGTAGAGCTCTCCATACCTGGTGACGAACGCGGAGCTGCCCTCGCGTACTGTGTCCGGCAGTTTGCCCATGGCGTACCAGAAGCTCTCCTCGCCCAGCATGCGCATGGAGGAGCGGATCGAGCCGGGGATGTCCGAGCGGAGCGCCGAGCCCTCCTCGGTGAGGGCGTATCGGTCGGCGCCGGACGGACGGACGACTCCGATGCCCGCCAGCTCGCGCAGGACCCGGCGGAGCGAGGGAGCGTGCGCCCCGCACCGTGCGGCGAGCTCTTCGGTGTCGAGCGGCCCATGCGCGAGCTGATCGGCCACGCCGAGCTCCGCCATGGTCAAGAGTGCAGCGAATCGGGAGATACCGGAGACCGCTTCCCAGAGGAGCTTGTCGGATGACGGCATGTGTCCTTTTCCAGAAGTCATGGCGTACGGTTCGCCTGCCTGTGCCAGATCAGCAGCCGGCGCTCCGCGAGCACGAACAGCGCGTTGACGATATAACCGAGAATGCCCAGCAGGGCGATCGTCGCCCAGACGCCGGGTGTGTCGAAGCTCCGTTGCGCCACCAGCAGTTGGTAGCCGATGCCGTTCGTGCTGCCGAACACCTCGGAGATCACCATGAGGATCAGCGCGAGGGACAGGCTCAGTCGCAGGCCCGCGAAGATCTTGGGCGAGGCGGCGGGGATGACGATCCGGTGCAGCCGCTGCGGTCTCGACAGTCCGAAGACCGTGGCGGTCTCGGTGTAGGTGCGGTCGACGTTTCTGGCTCCGTCGATCGAATTGAGCAGTACGGGCCAGATCACGCCGGAGACGATCGCGGCGAGCTGCATGGCCAGGCCGGCCTGGAACAGCGCCAGGAACAGCGGCAGCAGCAGGGGCGGCGGAACGGCACGGCCGAATTCGATCAGCGCGTCCACGTAGTCGGCCGCGACCCGCGAGCGCCCCAGTGCCACGCCGGCCACCACTCCGATGAACGCGGCCAGCAACCAGCCGGAGAACATGCGTCCCATGCTGGGCAGGATGTTGTCCACGGCGTCGTCGGTGAGGAACAGGCGCGCGGCCGGGCCTGAGAACCACAGCTCGTGCATGCGGGCGACGATGCTCGTGGGCGGTGGGAAGTCGGTGTCTCCGAGCCGTCGCGTGACGAGCTCCCAGGCGGCGATGACAGGGAGGATCACCAGGACCCCGGCAAGTGATCTCACGTCTGCGCCGCACCCGTCCGCGCCAGGTGCCAGCCGAACAGACGGCGCTCGGCCGCCCGCAGCGAGGCGTTGGCCAGCAGGCCGAACATGCCGGCCCACAGCGTGGCCGCCATGACGAGGTCGGTCCTGTTTGCGCTGCCCGCCTGGATGGCGAAGACGCCCAGGCCCGCGGTTCCACCGGCGAACAGCTCGGCGCTGACGGCGATGATCAGCGCGACCCCGGAGGCGATCCGGACGCCGGTCGCGACGAAAGGCGCGGCGCTGGGCAGGCTCACTCTGCCGAGCACGGCCACCGGCCCGAATCCGAAGCTACGCAGCGAATCCTTCGCCAGCGGGTCGACGTCGTGCATGCCGTACAACGTGTTGAACAGGATCGGCCAGACGGACGCGTACACGATGACGCCGACCTTCATCAGGCCGTCCACCGGGATCAGCAGGATCGCCAGCGGGATGACCGCGACCGAGGGAATGGGCCGCAGAAACTCCAGTACGGGCCGGGCGGCGCGCTCCAACGGGGCCAGCGCGCCGAGCAGGACGCCTGCCGGGACCGCCACCGCCACCGCCACCAGCAGGCCGAGTGCCCAGTTCGTGAGCGTCGTGAGCGCTCCCAGCAGGAACTCTCCGTCGACCACCAGCCGCACGGCCTCCATCAGGATGACGGAGGGCGCGGGGAAGATCACGCCGTCGCCCAGCCCGAACCGGATCACCAGCTCTCCCGCGACGAGGAACGCCGCAACGCCGGCGACGCTGCGGAATGACCGCGAATGACTCATCCGTCCGACGGCGTCGCGATGACCGACTTCACGTCGATCGGACTCTCGAGGTACTTGTACTCAAGCATGAGGTCGGCGACTTTTTGCAGCCTGTTGGCGCTCAGCGCGCTCGGGAAGGTGCCCAGGGTGATGACCGAAGCGGTCTTCGCATCGATCTTCGTGTACTTGGGCAGGATCGCCTCGATCTCCTTACGGTCGTTCGACGCGAGTTCCTGCGCCTTGGCGATGGCTCGCTGAAAGGCGGCCAGCGTCTTCGGGTTCTTTTTGACCCAGTCGTCGGAGGCCATCCAGCCTGCGATCGGCAGGTCCTCGGTCTGCCCCGTCATGGTGTCGGCGATCTTGCGGAAGCCCAGCTTGCTCTGGTTGGCGGTGATGAACGGCTCGGTGATCCAGGCGGCGTCGGCCTGTCCGGCCTGGAGCGCGTTGCCCATGTCGGGGAAGGGCTTCTCGGCGAATTTGACGTCGTTCTCGGTGAGACCGGCCACCTTCAGCTGGGTCGTGACGGCCAACGTGGCGATGTTCCGGAAGTTGTTGACCAGGACGGTCTTGTCCTTGAGATCCGCGACGGTCTTGATCGGCGAATCCTTCGGGACCATGATGTTGTAGGTGTTCGGGCCGGCCTGGTACATGTCCGCGACGAGCTTGAACTTCTCGCCCTTGCTCACCGCCAGGAAGGTCGAGACGTAGTTGGTCTGGGTGATGTCCAGCTGACCGCTCTTGATCTGCGGAAGGGCCGCGGCGCCGCCGACGATGGCGACCGGCTCGACCGTCAGGCCCTCTTGTTTGAAAAAGCCCTTGTTGATGGCGATGTAGAGGGAGACGGGGTCGGGAATCGGCATGGCGCCGACCCTGATGGTGGCCTTCTCCAGGCCGTTGCCGCCCGAGCCGGCCGACTGGCCGTTTCCGCCGCAGCCGGTGAATAACAGAGTGGCGGTAACGCCGAGCACGAGAGTGCGACGGCGCACTTTGCAGGTCATTTGAGGTTCTCCTAACACAGGAAGCCTCCGGTGATCGGCACCGGGGCACCGAGCGTGAAGATTACCGAAGGCGAGATCGATGCTGAAGCGCGACGGATGACGTTTCTCTTGGATTTCTCTGCAAATGAATTGCGTCACCAGCGCTAACAGCGGGTGCGGCGCCGAATGATCCGATGCTCCTGGGATCGAACTGCCGAGTTACTGTGTGTGATGTTTGCAGAGACGTGCAAATGTTGATTTATCTAGTACCTTGATTGGCGTTGGCCAGCTAATGGGGTTTGTGGTCGAATTGCGCCGGAGCTTGCCCGTGCTCGGTCAGTGGCGCCGGAGCTTGCCCGCGTTCAGTCAGCGACGTGGCTGAAGTCTCCCGAGGCAGGCCGTCCGGGGGACGCTTGCCATCGGTAAGGACAAAGATGACCCAAGTTGGTCGTGCCGGCGTTCCCGTTCTGCAGGAACGGTTCGTGGCCGACGAGAAGTCACCGGAGCAGGCGTCGGTGGAGCAGGTTCCCGCTCATGGGAACCCGATGGCGTTGCGGAACTGGCGGGTGCGAACCCGCCTCATCACGCTTATCGCCATTCCGACCCTGGTGGCCGTGGTCCTGGGCGCGCTGCGGGTCGGCATATCGATCAGCAGCGCGGAGCAGAATCAGCGCATCAGCAATGTGGGCTCCTTGGTGACGCAGCTCGGCGAGCTGTCCCGCGAAATGGCACTCGAGCGAGACCTTTCCGCGTACTATGTCGCCTCCGACAGGGCATCGGCGCAGCTGGAGCGGCTCACGGCCCAGCGGCGGATCGTCGATTCCAGCGTGCAGCGTACGAGCGCGACGGCCGCGGAGGTCGAGGACTCGCTGTCCGATCTCGGTCGCAGGAAGCTGGCCCTCGTCCGCATCAGGCTGACCCAGCTCGCCTCGCTGCGTGCCACCGTGTCCGGGCAGAACGCGCAGCTGCCGCCGCTCCCGACGATGGAGAAGTACTCCGAGGTCATCGCGGAGATGCTGCAACTGTACGACGAGGTGGGGCAGGGCTCGACGGACGAGCAGCTGATCTCCACCAGCGCCGCGCTGCGAGCCGTCGCCCGATCGGAGGAGGAGGCCGCCAAGCTGCGAGGGCTGCTGACGATCGCGCTTGTCAAAGGGTCGTTCGAAGAGCCCGAGCGCAAGGCTTTTCTCGACGCCCGCTCCAACCGCGAGAGCGAACGCGCCTCATTTCGCGCCGTGGCCACGCTGGCGCAGCGGCAGTTCCACGACAACACGGTCGCCAGCGTGGAGGTCGGCCGGGGCGAGTTCTACATCAACAGGGCCGTGTTCCTCGCCAATGCCGGCCTGCCCCTGCGGCGGCTCGACACCTCGACTTCCAACGACGTCACCCTGTGGTTCAACGCCATCAGCGACACCGTCGACCGGCTGCACACCGTTCAGCGGGCGTTGCTGGAGCAGGTCGGCACCCGAAGCGCCGACATTCAGTCCAGCGACCGGTCCGCGGCCACGCTCAACATCATCATCCTCGCCGTGCTGCTGCTCCTGGTCCTCGCCATCACCGCGGTCATGGCCCGCTCGCTCGTCCGGCCGCTCAGGCGGTTGCGCGGGGACGCGCTCATGATCGCCAGCCAGCGGCTCCCCGAGCTCGTGCGGCAGCTGCGCAACAGCGAGGTCGACACGAAGGCGATACACGTGCCGCCGATCGCCATCTCCTCCAAGGACGAGATCGGCGAGGTGGCGCGGGCGTTCGACGAGGTCCACCGTGAGGCGGTCCGGCTGGCGGGCGAGGAGGCCCGCCTGCGTGCCAACGTCAACGCGATGTTCGTGAACCTGTCGCGCCGCAGCCAGACGCTGGTGGAGCGGCAGATCACCCTGATCGACGGGCTGGAGCAGGGCGAGCAGGACGAGCAGCGGCTCGGCAACCTGTTCAGGCTGGACCACCTGGCCACCCGTATGCGGCGTAACAGCGAGAACCTGCTGGTTCTCGCCGGCCAGGAGACGCCCCGCCGCTGGAGCAAGCCCGTCAAGCTGGTCGACGTCGCCCGCGCCTCGCTGTCGGAGGTCGAGAACTACGAGCGGGTCATCCTCCAGGTGCCCGACGGCGTCGCGGTGGCCGGCCAGGCCGTCAACGACATCATTCACCTGCTCGCCGAGCTTGTGGAGAACGCGTTGTCGTTCTCGCCGCAGGAGACCCAGGTGACGGTGTCGGGCAGCAGGATCGACGGGGGCGGCATGATGCTGTCGATCACCGACTCCGGCATCGGCATGACCCCGGACGAGCTCACCATCGCCAACGACCGCCTCATCGACGCGCCCACCGTGGACGTGTCGGTGTCGCGGCGCATGGGCCTGTTCGTGGTCGCGCGGCTGGCCCACCGACACGGCGTCCGGGTGCAGTTGCGCCCGCACGAATCCGGGGGGCTCACCGCGATGATCCTCATGCCCGAGGCGATGCTCGCCGCGCAGGCGCCCAGCTATCCCGGCGGCTCCGCCGAGGCTGTCCCCACCCCACCGCAGTGGGGCTCGTTCCAGATGGGTCCGGCCCATCCTTCGTACCCGTCCCACCCGTCCCACCCGTCCGGCGCCTGGCTCACGCCGTCGGAGAGGCCGGGGGGATCCGGCGGCTGGCCGTCCTCCGACACCGGCTCGTACGCCACCGCCGACCCGTGGGCGCCGCCGAGGAGACCGTACGACCCGCCGAGCCAGGAAACGCTCTTCCCCAGGCGTCCCAACCTGGGCCTGCGCGGCGGCATGGACGACGCGCCGCAGCGGCCGTCCGGTTATGACTTCCCCGACACGGCGTCGGCGTCCACCGGTCCCATTCCGGCCGCCAAAGCAGCCTCGGACGAGTATCTGCCGATCTACGCCTCGATCGAGTCGGCGTGGTTCGAGCAGGGAGTCAGCTGGGGGGCGGCCGACGCCGGATGGAACGCCGCCAAAGCCGCCGCCGTGGAGCCGGTGCGCGACGGCGAGACCGCGACCGGGCTGCCCAAGCGGGTGCCCAAGGCCAACCTGGTGCCGGGCTCGGCCACCACGGCCTCCACGCCCCAAGATGTCCCGCCGATGCCGTCCGTCTCGGCGGACCGGGTACGCAGCCGCCTGTCCAGCTTCCAGCAGGGCTACCGGTCCGCTCGCGACGACATCAGCATGGGCAGGGCCGCCCCTGACCCGAAGCACAGAGGACAGGGCGCATGAACGACGTGAGCTACATGGCGTACGAGGTCGACTGGCTGATCAGCGAATTCGTCGGCATCGTTCCAGGAGTCGTCCACGTCGTCCTCTTCTCCGCCGACGGTCTGCCGTTGGCGACGTCCTCGGGCTTCCCCGTCGACCGGGCCGGCCGGCTGGCCGCGATCACCTCTGGGCTGGTCGGCCTGTCGGTGGCCGCGGCCTGCGCCCTCGACGGGGGTGGGGTCGTTCAGAGCATGGTGGAGATGGCGAACGGCATGATGCTGACCACCATGTCGATCGGCGAAAGCGCTTGCCTGGCCGTGCTCTCCGAGCCCGACTGCGACGCGGCGCTTGTCGCGTACCACATGACGCTCATGGCGGACCGTGCGGGTCAGGTGCTGACTCCCGCCGTACGCGAACATCTGCGCGCCAGCCAGATCAGGTGATGCGGACGTGTGATTAGGACGCGGGCGATCACCGCTTTCCGGTATCCCGGCCGACCGCTGAAGCAAGTTTGTATGCGCCACCGTGAGACGCTGCTTCCTATTTGCCGAAGCTCGAGAGGAAGAGTTACCAATGCGCACGCGCCTGGTCATTGAGCGACTTGATCGGGTACCCGTGACCGTGACGATGGTCCCCGGATTGTCCATGCTCGCGCTGATCTGCGATGCGCTCGCGGGCCGGGACAGGGGTGCCCCCGAACGATGGCGGCAACTGGTGCGCTCTGCCGCGGTGGCACCCGACGGAATGGTGGTGGATTCGCTCTCGGCACCCGGTTACACCATATTTCCCGATGTCGCGTTCCCCGGAGACTTCAGCCGAGATCTGGACGTTCCCACGCAGCTCGAAATGCTTCGCGATCTGTCGCCCGACGCGTTACAAACAGAGCTGGACTCCATCACCGACGGGAGACCGCCGCCCCACTGGCAGCCCGCGATGAAGCACCCTCGCCGTTGGCTGCACGGATTTGCCGACCTGCTGGGGCAGGCATGGTCCGCCATGTATCCGGAATGGCAGCAGACCCGCGCGCTGTTCGATCGCGAAGTCGAGCGGATCGCCGTGGCCAGCGCCCGAGGAGCACTCGATGTCGTGCTCAATGACGTGCACGCAGACTGCACTTTCAGTGAGGGCGCGCTGAGCGTCCCCGACTATGGTCCCGACGAGTTCTCCATCGAGTCCAGGGGCCTGGTGCTGATCCCCATGCTCGCCGGGCCGGACGCGCTCATTGTCCGTTTCGACGGTCCGGACGCCGTCTGGATCGGCTATCCCCCGCCGTACCTGACGGCGCCCCGGCCGAAGGACACCGAGGAGCAGCTCCAGTTCCTCTTCGGCGACGCACGGGCGACCATCCTGGCCAGCGTCGACCAGCCGATGTCGATGGGCGTTCTGGCCAGGCGCATCAAATGCCACCCCAGCGTGATCACCTACCACTGCAAGCGCCTCGAATCGGCGGGGCTGGTCACCCGGCGGCGCGACGGCAGGGAGATCTACGTCCACCTGACCAGGCGCGGCGCGGCCCTTCTCGATCTCTTCACCTCCTGACCCCGGATCGACGGCGTCGACACCGCGGCCTCGGTCCCGGCCCACCGCCTGCGTGGCCGCCCCGGCACGAACCCGCACCATCGATGTCGCGCGTGGCGGGTGAATCCTCTGGCGGGTCCGGCGCCTCTCATATGCGTTCCGTCACCGACGAAGGAGAGGTTGTCGTGATCGTTGCTGTGGGAGTCGCGGTCGCCGTCGTACTCATCTGCACCTGTAGCGTGGTCGTGCTGCGGCGGAGGAGGCGTACGCGTGGCTGAGACGACGACCTGGCCGGACGAGGCGGTGATCGCGGCGGCCCGCGACGGCGACGCCGAGTCGATCGCCGCGCTGGTGTCGGGCGCGCACCCGCACGTGCGGCGCTTCGCGCGCCACCTGTGCGCCACGCCGGAGGACGCCGAGGACGCGGCGCAGGAGGCGTTGATCGTCCTCTATCGCAAGATCGGTACGCTGCGCGCCACCGGCGCCCTGGTGTCGTGGATGTTCCGGATCATCCGCAACGAATGCGTACGCCGGGCCAGGCTGGCGCTGCGGCCACCGCCTCCCCTCCACGGCGCCGCCATGCGGTCCGCGGAGGAAGAGGTGTTCGAGCGGCTGGAGGCGGCGCGGGTGGCGGCGGCCATCGCGGCGCTGCCGGCCGACCAGCGGCAGGTGCTGATCATGCGGGACGTCCAGGGCCTCAGCGGCCGGATGACCGCCGACGCGCTGGGCCTGAGCGTGGCGGCGATGAAGTCGCGCCTGCACCGCGCCCGCGCGGCCGTGCAGGACCGGCTGGGCGAGGGGGTGTGCGATGACTGACGGACACGAGTTCGCCAGCGCTTCGCTGCCCCGGCATCTGGCGCGTGGCGTGGTGGGGTTCGGGGCGTTGATCGGCTCGGTCGCGCTGATCCCGGTGATCGGGCCGGTCAGCCTGGTGCTGGCGCCGGTGGCGCTCCTGGCCTTCCGCGGGTGCCCGACGTGCTGGCTGATCGGCCTGGCGCAGACCGTCTCGATGGGACGATTGCGGCGGTCGTGTACGGACGGCGTGTGCGAGCTGCACGTTGCCAAGCGGACGTAGCCGGCCCTTCCGGGAGATCGGGGGAATCGCCCCGAGGCGTCGGCAATGATCGATAACGTGCCGGGATGAGTGATGCGTTTCCTCGGCACGTGCTGTGCGTGCTCGGCGCCGGGCTGGATCTTTCGGAGATCGAGCGGACTGCGGCCGGCTTCGGCGGTTTCGTCCTCGACCGCGAATACTCCGAGGCCGAACCCGACCCTCGGATGCCGGAGGCGTTCGAGGCCAGTATGGCGGCGGCCTCGTTCGACGAGGCGGACTGGGCCGCAGTGGAGTCCCACGACACCGTCGGCTACCTGCTGTCCGCTCCCATGATGCGGGAGCTGGCGTTCGACACCTCCCGGCGGCTGCTGGCGGTGACGGCCGCGCTGCTGCGGTCCGGAGCCACGGCGGTGAAGAACGAGAGCAGCGGGATCGCGCACGGCCGGGACCGCTGGCTCGCGCTGGCCGGTCGAGCGGCCGACGCCACGGACGAGGCCCTGGCCGACGCGCTGGTCAGCGCCTGGGTGCAGCGACCGCTCCACGACGGTCAGGTGCTCTACAGCTGCGGCATGCACCTGCTCGGCGCGCCCGATGTGGAGATCGAGGTCGGTGCGGAGCTTCCGACGGAGGACAGGCTGGCCGAGCTCGTCGCGCACCTGGACACGCTCGCCATCTACCTGCTGACCGATCCGCGCGCGGAGGACATCGAGGACGGCGCCGGGTTCCGGATGGCCGAGGACGCTCCGCGCTGGTTGCTGCGCACCGGCGCGTGCGACCGCTATGACGAGGACGATCTGTTCTTCAACCCGTACGGATACATCCGGCTGACTCACGCCGACTGACGGACGCTCGATGAGGTCACCCACGGCTCCGCCGGACGGCTACGAACAGCCCTCCGGCGACGTAGCAGCCGGGACAGCGGCGCAAACGTCCATGGTTCAGCCGACGGCCAGGCGGAAGCGGTCGCCGAGATCGACGAGGCGTTCGACGGGTTCGTTGGCGAACACGAGCCGCAGGTAGTGCCCCCCGCTGGGGCCCCAGCCGTCCATGGGGGTGGCCGCGACCTTTGCCCGGTCGAACAGGCGCCGGGACAGTTCGGCGGGGGTCAGCTCCAGGGGTCTGGTGTCGATGAGGAGCGACCACCCGCCGTGCGGCCGGACGACCGGGTACGCGGCGAGCCGGCGCAGGACCGTCTCGCAGCGCCGTTGCCACTCGGCCGTGGCGGCGGCGACGTCGGCATCGGCGTCGGGCGCGTCCAGCGCGGCGGCCACGGCGTCCTGCCCCAGGCCGACCTGGCAGACGACGTTGGTCAGGCCCACCAGGCGGATGTCGGCGACGATGTCGGCGGGGCCGGTCACCCAGCCGACGCGCCAGCCGATGAGCCGCAGCTCCTTGGAGGCCGAACCGACGGTGATGGTGCGTCGTGCCAGGCCCTCGTGGGCCGCCGGGTGGCTGGGAGGGCGGCCGTCGAAGCGGATGCGTTCCATGGCCGCGTCGTAGATCAACCAGGCGTCGTGGCGTTCGCAGGCGTCGGCGAGGGCGGACCAGTGGCGCTCGTCCAGGACGAGGCCGGTCGGCATCGCCGGCCCCATCATCAGGACCGCCGCCGTGCCGGGTCCGACGGCGTCGGCTAGTCGTTCGGGGTCGACGGTCCAGCCGTCCGCGGTGGGCTGCGCGGGGACGAAGCGGGGGACGCCGCCCGCGAGCCGGACCCGGTTGACCAGGCCGGCGTATATGGGGTCGCACAGCACGACCTCCTGCCCGGGCTCGACGGTCGCCAGCAGCGTGTTGAGGATGCCGTTGAGCCCGCCGGCCACGCTGACACATTCGGTGTCGGCGTCGTAGACGTGCCCGGAGATGCGCCCGACGTGCGCCGCGGCGGCCGCGCGAAGCGAGCGGCGCCCCTGGAAGGGCAGATAGCTGTTGGCCGCGTCGTCGTCGACGGCGGCATGCGTGGCGGCGATGGCGACGGCGGGCGGCCGCAGGTCGGTGTCGAGGTTCTCCAGCCGCAGGAACTCCGGGTCGCCCACGGCGTCGGCCGCGTCGCCGACGGCGTCCACGCCGATGCCCGGGATGTCGCGCAGCCGCGTCACCGTCATCTCGCCTCCAAAACCATTCTATTGGTACGTCCATACCACTATGCTGATACGCATGGAGCTCGCGCAAGTGGTGGGGACGAACGTGCACCGGCTGCGTACGGCGGCCGGGATATCGCTGGCCGACCTGGCGTCCGCCGGCGGCATCAGCAAGACCACGCTGCACGGCATCGAGCAGGGCCAGGGCAACCCGACCCTGAGCACCCTGTGGGCCCTGGCCACCGCGCTGAAGGCGTCCCTCGGCGAATTGCTGGAAGCGCCCGCCTCGACGGTCGAGGTGGTACGCGCCGACGACCGGCGGCCACGGGTCGAGGGCGACGCGGTCAGCGCGCGTCTCCTGCACCGCATCAGGGTGCGCGGCACCGTGGAGGTCTACGACATCGCCGTCGCCGAGAGCACCCAGCACTCCGACGCCCACCTGCCCGGCGTCGAGGAGTGCCTCGTGCTCACCCACGGAAGCGTCACCACGGGACCCGCTGATTCCCTCACCGACCTGGCCGAAGGCGATTCCATCCGGTTCGACGCCGCTCACCCGCACCTGTACCGAGGCCACACCCCGGACAATCGTGCCGTACTTCTCATGGTCCACCCGGAGGGCTGACCCGTTATGACCGTCCCCGATGTGTCCGAACTCCGTGAAGGCTCACGCCGGCGAGCCGCCGACCGCCCCCAAGGCCCCGCACTGGCCCGGGTGGAAGACCTGCACGGGCCGGACGGGCTGCCGCTACGCCACTACCGGCCCTCCGAACAGGCCAGGCCGCTGATGGTGTTCGCCCATGGCGGCGCCTTCGTCATCGGTGACCTGGAGACCCATGACCGCACCTGCCGGCGCATCGCCCACGCCTGCGACGTCGAGGTGCTGGCCATCGACTACCGGCGCGCGCCCGAGCATCCGTACCCGGCGGCCGTCGAGGACGTGACCGCGGTGCTGCGCTGGGCCCGCCCGACCGCGGTGGCCGGCGACAGCGCCGGCGGCTATCTGGCCACCATGGCCTGCCTGCGGCTGCGCGACGCCGGCGAGCCGGTGCCCGACCTGCAGATCCTGATCTGCCCCAACACCGACCTGACGCTCTCCCAGCCCAGCATCGTCGGCAAGGGCTCCGGCCACTCGCTGGACGCCGACTTCCTCGCCTGGGCCATCGAGCTGTGGACACCGGACCCCGCCGACCGCGCGCCCGCCAGCCCGCTGCTGGCCGCAGACCTGTCCGGCATGCCGGACACCCTCATCGTGACCGCCGAACACGACGCCCTGCGCGACGAAGGCGACGCCTACGCCCGCCGGCTGGCGCAGGCCGGCGTCCACGTGACGCACCGGCAAGAGCCCGGCCTGGAGCACGGCTTCATCCAGAACATGGACCTGACCTCCGCCGAGGCGGCCGCCGCGCACGAGCGGCTGTTCGAGGACATCAGGATCCTGACGCGCCGAAGCCGGTGATCAGGGGCAGATCTTCCGGTACGGCAGGCCGGGCAGATACTCCTGCCACTCCGCGCGCGTCAGCGAGCGCCCGGCCCGGGCGCAGACGGCCGCGGCCGTGCGCTCCGGATCGACGGAGACCGCGCGCAGCACCCCCGCCTCGTCGATGGTACGGAGCACCGCGCCACCGGCTCCGAACCCGGTCGCCATCAGCGGCTCGTCCGCCCCTGCGATCGACGACCCGAGCTTGCGAGGCGTGATGGGGTCCCAGAGCTGGACCTCCCCCTCAGTGATGGATGCGGCCACGTCGCCCGTCCGGGAGAAGACCAGCTGGATGATCCCGCTGTTGTCACCGGGGTACGGACGCAACGTCGGACCACGCCTCTTACCCGTGCGCAGATCCCAGAACGCGAGCCTGCCCGACTGGCTGTAGGCGGCGAGGCTCGCTCCATCAGGACTGAAGGCGATGCTTCTCAAACCGCTGCTCAGCCCTCCTGGGCCGAAGGCGGGGCCGACCGGCTGCCCGGAGGAGAGATCGATCAGGTGGTTGGCCGAGTCGCTCATCGGAGCGATGATCGTGCCGCCCGGCCGGAACACGATGCCCACCAGGTAGTTCGTGTCGATGGGCCGCAACCACTTGTGATGCGGCACGTCCCAGACGAAAAGCCGGTTTCGGGATGCGCCGCTGGTATCGGTGGCGGCGATCGCGACAAGCGTCCCGTGCTCGTTCACGGCCACGGCGTCCGCCATCCACTCACCCGGCAACTGGGCCCTGGTCACGCGCGACGGCTGCGCGGTGTCCCACATCTCCAGCGGCTTCCCCATGCCGCTGAAGGCCGCCAGCAGCCGCCCGTCTCCGCTGAACGCGAAGCCCAGGGTGCCGTCCCCGATCCTTATCTTCAGGGGCGATCCCAGCGGGCGGAGCTTCTCCGCGTCCCAGAGCACGAGCTGCTTCGCCTCGTACTGGTGCGTGGCGAGGAGTCGTCCATCAGTGCTGAACACAGCGGTCTCAGGGGCGTGGCCGGGCAGCCGCGTGAGGTGGAGGACATCGGAGATGTCCAGGCTCACCACGGTCTCGTCGGTCAGGTAACGCAGGGTCGTGCCGTCGAAGCCCACGCTCTCGGGTGCGCTCCGGTAGGAGAGCACGGTGTTCCCGTCCGAGACCCGGACAAGCTCAAGGTTGTTGTTCTTCCTGACCACGAGGTAGCGGCCGTCCGGGCTGAACCACATTCTGGTGCCGCCGTAGCCGTTCCCCCCGAGCGCCGGCTGGCCGGCGAGGTCGCGTCCCGTGTGTGCGTCGACGAGGGAGACCCCTGAATCGGTGGCGCAGGCGATGGTCCGCCCGTCCGGGCTGATGGCCGCCGTCCACACCTTCTTGGCGCAGCCGTTCGAGCGGGGCCATGGTGCCACCGGTTTCCCGCTCGGCAGCCTCAGCAGGCTGAACCGGCCCATGACACCCCCGTTCACGACCAGGTCGTTGGCCAGGGTGACGGAGGGTTCGAGCATGCCGTCCCCCGCCTCGATGTCCGCGCCGGTCCGCGTGTCCCAGAGGCCGCCGGCCTGGGATCCCAGCACGTTGACGTACCGGTCGCCGGTCTGGAACTTGACCCCGTTGAAGTTTTCCGGCATATCGATCCTTCGTCTGGCTCCGGTCTGCCTGCCGGTGCTCGTGTCCCAGACATGGATCTCATCGCCCGCCGCCACGGCCAGCAGCCGGCCGCTGGGGCTGAGGCCGGCGCCCAGGAACTTCTCCCTGCCGATCTTCAGGTCGTCCCAGCCGCCGGTCTTCCTCCCGGTCCGCAGGTCGTAGATCCGCACCCCCTGCGGGGACACGCTGACGAACGTGCGCCCGTCCCTGGTGATCTGCCGTACGGTCTCCGCGCCCGAGTCCGGGTCGGAGAACGCCGCGCGCTCGCGCTGTGCCCAGGCGTTCTGCAACGTCGCCCGCGTCGCGGTGACCGGGGCCAGCCGCCAGGCGGCGACGCTGAGCAGCATCGCCCGTACCGGGTCCGCCGTGCGCATCGCGTCGGCCTGGGCCGCCACCTTGCCCGCGACCGCCTCGTCCCGCTGCGCGGCGACGACCCTGCTCTGCTCCGAGATGACGAGGCTCTGCCGAACGGCGACGGCGCCGCCGATCAGGGCGAGGACGAGCAGGGCGGACAGAGTGACGGTGAGGAGGCGGCGGCGCCGGATCCGGTGGCGGGTGGCGGCGTTGCAGGCGTCGAGGAAGTCGCGTTCGAGCTTGCTGAGCGTGAGATGGCGGCGTCCGGTGGCAGCCCAGCGCAGCGCCGTCTCCAGGCGGCTGCCCTGGAAGACGTCGCCTTCACGGCGCCCGTGGGTGTTCCAGTGGCGCGCGGCAGCGCGGATCAGGTCGTGCGTGGGCAGGCCCTCACGCTCGTCGCCGACCCAGGACCGCAGCCGCGGCCAGGCCTGTAACAGGGCGGGCCGGGCCAGCGCGACGTCGTCGCCTCGAACGGCGATCACGTAGGAGAAGACCTCCAGGACCCGTTCGAGCGCGGCCCGCTCGTCCGGTGTCCTCGCCTCGAACAGCTCCTCATGCGACGCGGTGCGTACGGTCACCTCACCTGCGTCGGTGACGGCCACCATGCGCAGGAACAGGTCGGGCACCAGGTCGCGTTCGCCGGGGCTGAGAAAACCGTAGGCGTCCTCCGCAAGCGTGCCGAGGGCGGGATCGGCCGCGGCTCCCCGGCTGAGCAGCCCGGCCTCGGCGCTGCCGACGGTGAGCAGGTCGGCCTGGCCGCCCTGGAACCCGCTGATCAGGCCGAGCAACAGCTCGCGCGCGGTAGGCCGGGCGAGCGGGTCCTTGGCCAGGGCCGCCGAGACCAGCGGCCGCAGCGAAGGCGGCAACGCGGAGAGGTCGGGTTCGGCGGACAGGACGCGGTGCATGACCGCGCCCAGGCTCTCGGCCCGGAAGGGGTCGTCGCCGTTGGCGGCGTAGAGCACGATCGCACCCCAGGAGAACACGTCGGCGGGAGCACCGGCACGCTGGCCGGTGAACACCTCCGGCGCCATGTAGGTCGGGGTGCCGGCCACCAGACCGGTGGCGGTCAGCGACATCTCCAGGGTCCGCGCCACCCCGAAGTCGATGACGCGCGGACCGTCGGGGCCGAGCAGCACGTTGTCAGGCTTGAGGTCGCGGTGCACGACGCCGGCGTCATGGATCGCGGTCAGCGCCGTGGCCACCGCGGTGGCCAGGCGGTGCAGCTCGTCGCCGCTGAAGCGGCGCCCGCCGGCGACGGCCTGACGCAGGCTCGGCCCTTCGACGTAGTCGCTGACGATGTACGGCTTGGGCGCGTCCAGATCGACCGCCAGCACTCGTGCCGTGCAGAACGAGGCCACCCGCCGGGCCGCCGTGGCCTCCTTGCCGAAGCGCGACCGCAGATCCGGATCGCCGGCGGCATCACCGTGCAGCACCTTGATGGCCACCCGGTCGCCCTGCGCGTCGTACGCCTCGTAGACCACCCCCTGGCCCCCCGCGCCCAGCCGCCCGGCCAGCCAGAAGTCCCCCAGCCGAAGAGGATCCCCAGGCAGCAGGGCCGACGCCATCTGATCACCCCGTCATCTCGGATCTTCTACGTCCTTAGATGCGGCCCCCGCGGCGGAAGTTGTCCTTCGTCGATCACCCGGCGGCGCCATGGTCGGGGAAGAGCCCCTGAAGGAGCGTGTAGCCCGGCATGCGTTCGGCCGGACGCACGCTCACGGTGAACATCTCCGGCTCGTCGAACACCGGCTCTCCGTTCGGGCGGCGTGCGTACGGGACGCGCCCGTAGTCCACGCCGTCGCTCTGGTCGAAGCTCATCCAGGTGATCGCCTCCTGCTCCCCTTCGAGCAGCGGGAGGTTGGAGACGGCCCGGCTGAAGACCTTGTCCGGCGTGATCACCCACACCTGGGGGACCGCGAAGATCCATCGCGTCGCGGCGATCTCCTGGGCCCTGGTGGCGGCTCGATTCTCGAAGTCCGTGGCCGACTGCTGGTCGCGAAGGTAGTCGTAGTCGCTGAGCACGAGTTGGCGTTCACCCTGGAGCGCGACGATGGCCGGGCAGTCGCGGGCGAGGATGCTCTTCTCCAGCCGGCCGATCACGTCGAAGAGCAACGTGGCCGTCTCGTCGTTCATCACGTCCTCCGAACTTCGCAGTCCCCCACAGATCCTGCCATGACGCAATGGGATGGATCTCTCAGCGGAGGGCGTCTTCTCCAGGGGGACGGGTCTGCCCGGTGAGCAGCGATCGAGTGCGGGCCGGTGCCGACGGAGGCAGGTCGGCGAGGACATCGGCGAGCGAGACTCCGGCCAGGCTGCCGCGCCACACCCGATGCGCCTCGGCCATCTTCACGGCGAGGATGCAGGCCTGCCGGCAATCCTCGGCCGGAAGCGCGCCGCGGCCCTGCCTGCGGATCTCGCGGCATTCGTACGGAGCGGAGGCGCCGTCCACCGCCTCCACGATCTGCAGCAACGTGATCTCCGCGGGCTCGCGCGCGAGCCGGAACCCGCCGCGCGGCCCTGTCGTCGCCGACAGCACGCCCGCCTTGACGAGCGACTGGAGCTGCTTGGCGAGGTAGGGCGCGGGCAGGTCGTAGTAGTCCGCCAGCTGGGCGGCCGATGCGGTGGTCCCCGGTTCGAGCTGCGCCAGCGAGGTGGCGCAGTGCAACAGCCATTCGGTGCTTACGGGCAGCTTCACGATCGCCAGGATATCGTGGATATTGCGGACCTGTTAAGTCCGAGATATGGTCCTGGTTGATCGTGGACAAGGAGTGATCATCATGCGGATCGCCGTCGCCGGCGCGACCGGCAACATCGGTTCCCTGACCGTGGCCGCCCTCGAACGGGACGGGCACGACGTCGTGCGCGTCAGCCGTTCGCTCGGCCTGGACCTGCTGACCGGTGACGGGCTCGACGACGCCCTCGCCGGGGTCGAGGCCGTCATCGACGTCACCAACGGGCCGGAGGGGGATCGGGCCGAGACGGTGGCCTACTTCGCGGCGGCCACCCGTAACCTGCTCGCCGCCGAGGAACGGGCCGGCGTACGCCACCATGTGCTGCTGTCGATCGCCGGGGTGGGCCGGATCGACGGCAATGCGCACTACGCCGGCAAGCGGGAGCAGGAACGCCTGGTGGCCGCGGGTCCGGTGCCGTGGACGGTCGTACCGGCCACGCAGTTCCATGACTTCGCGGAGATGGTGGCCGGCTGGACCGAGCAGGACGGCGTGGCCACGGTCGCGCCGCTGCTCATGCAGCCGATCGCGCCCGCGGACGTGGCCGCCATCCTGGCCGAGATCGCGGTGGGCGAGCCGCAGGGACGCTATGTCGACGTCGCGGGGCCCGAGCCGCAGGACCTCGTCGACATGGCCCGGCGTACGCATCGGGCGCGCGGCCGGGAGGTGAAGCTCGTGCCGACCTGGTCGGGCTTGTTCAGCCCGGAGATGGCCGGCAACGTGCTGCTGCCGGGTGAGGACGCCCGCATCGCGCCGACGACGTTCGACGACTGGCTCCAGGAGCAGAAGTGACCCGGGTCAGTGCTGGACGGCGTTTCGGGCCTTGTGCATCGGGAGCATGTCGAAGATGCTGATCACGCGGGTGATCCTGCCGTTCTCGACGGTGAAGTAGTCGATGCCGCGGAAGTCCTTCAGCAGCGGGGTGTCGGTGGTGTACACGGTCGCCGCGTTGGTGTCGTTACCCAGGACGTCGATGACGGTGGCGCTGACCAGCGAGGTCGCGAACGGCTCGAGGAACCCGCGGTAGCCCTCCACCCCCTCGAACGTGCCGGTCGGGGCCTCGCACACGACGTCGTCGGCGAGAAGGCTCAGGGCCTTGTCGATGTTCTTGCTGGTCCACGCGCGGACGAAGTCGTCGGCGATCTGCTGGGCGAGCCCGTTGGTTCCGGTCACAGCACAGTTCCTTTCAGGACGTTCGCGCCGCCCCCGTGGGCGGCCCGTCTACCTGCATCTTCACGGGGATATATGTCAGGTAGCGTCATATACCTTTGAAGGCGTGAGATCCGAGCGCCTGCTGTCGATCATGCTGCTGCTGCAGACCCACGGGCAGCTGCCGGCCGGTGACCTGGCCGAGCGCCTGGAGGTGTCGGTCCGCACCGTCATGCGCGACGTCGAGGCGCTGTCGTCGGCCGGCGTGCCCGTCTACACCGTGCGCGGCCCCCACGGCGGCATCGCGCTGCTGCCCGGCTACCGCACCAACGTCACCGGCATGACCGCCGACGAGGCCCGCGCCCTGTTCGTGTTGATGTCCGGTCACGCTCACACCGAGCTGGGCCTGGGTCAGGCCCTCGGCTCCGCGCTGCGCAAGCTGATGGCCGCCCTGCCCGCCCCGCACCGGCCCGACGCCGACCTGGCCAGCCGCCGCATCCTCATCGACCCCGTGCGCTGGCGCGGCGGTCCGGCGCGCTCGGCGACCGGCCCCGCCGCCGACCTGGCCGTGCTCCAGCAGGCCGTCTTCAACGACCGGCGGCTGCGCCTGCGCTACCGGCACGGCCGCGACAACCGCGTCCGCTCCTACACCCTCGATCCGTACGGCCTGGTCAACAAGGCCGGCGTCTGGTACCTGGTCGCCGACCACCGTGGCGAGCCGGCACTCTTCCGAGCCGACCGGGCCCTGTCAGCCGGCATCCTCGACGAGCCCGTACGCCGCCGCGACGGCCTCGAACTGGCCGACGTCTGGGACGGCCTGCGCCGCCACATCGACGAGATCCCCGCCCCGCTGCCCGTCACGGTCAGCGTCAACCGGGACATCCTGGCCAGATTCCTGCGCATCCACGAAGCCGACCTGGCCGGCCCCCCTCCCGCGACCGACCAGCGAGCAGAGCGGGTGCACGTCGAACTGCACTTCCGCTCCCTGCCCGCGGCAGAGGTGCTCCTGGCCTTCGGCACCGATGCCGAAGTCCTCGCCCCGGCCGAGCTCCGCCGGGCCCTGGCCCGCAAGGCGGCCGAAGCCGCCGCCCGCTACAACTGTGCATAACGGTGGAAACCGCTGGTACGCCAGACCGCTCCCGACGAGGTCACCGCGAACGCCTCCAGCTCGTCCTGCTCCTCCACCCACTCCCGCGCCGCGGAGCCCATCGCGAACGCGGCGGTGGCGTAGGCGTCCACGGTGGTCAGGTCGTACCCGACGAGGGTGAGCGAGGCCAGCGCGGTGGCGGGGGCGCCGGTGTGCGGGTCCACGATGTGGTGCCCGCGTTCGGCGGTGCCGGAGGTGGCGACCGCCAGGCCGGTCCCCGAGACGACGGCGGCCAGCGTCCCGGGCCGCAGCGGGTCGGCGATGCCCACCCGCCACGGCCGGTCGGGTTCCGGCGATGAGCCGAGGCGGACGTCGCCGCCGCCGTTGACGCTGTGCCGCCGCGCGCCCGCCGCCGCCAGCAGCGCCGAGGCGTGCTCGATGGCCCAGCCCTTGACCAGCGCGGACGGGTCGAGCCGGCCGCCGGGCATGAGCGTGAAATAGCCGCCGGTGTCGCGCTCGACCTGGGCGCAGCGGGCCAGCACGCGGACGATCTCGGGCGGGCAGCTCTCCGGGGCGATCTCGCCGCGGCCGAGGCGGCTGATCGGGCTGCCGGGCCGGTACGTGGAGAAGAGGGCGTCCACGTGGTGCAGCCAGGTCACCGCCTCCTCGATCGCCGACGTGATCCGCTCGGATGCCTCGTGCCGGACGTCGAAGGAGAACACCGTCCCCATGACGTGCTCGACGTGCCGGATCGTCACAGCCCCGCCCAGTCGATCGCGCTCTGCAGGGAGCGGGCGTAGCCCTCGCTGGTGTAGGTGGCGCCGGACACCGTGTCGATCTGCGCGCTCTGCGCCGACAGCGCCTCCTGGGTGAGGATCGGCAGCGCGGCGTCGTTGATCTCGATGTCACGGCGGTTGCCGTCGGGCGCCTGCAGCACCTGGACGTCGGCGATCTTCCCGCCGGACACGGTGATCGCGACCTGCACCGGGCCCCAGCGGGTGTCGGCCGGATCGCCGGTCACGGTGGTCCCTTGAGCCGGCGTGGTGCCCTGAGCCGGCGTGGTGCCGGACTGCTTCTGGGCCAGGGCGGCGGGTGGCTGGGCCGCCTGCGACACGTCGTGCGGCTTGAACGACAGCAGCAGCACCAGGCCGACGGCAGTGGCCAGCACGGCGAGCAGTGCTCTACGGATGGGCATTTATCGTCGTACTCCTAGAACTCGAAGGATTCGTGATGGATGTGCCGCCGGGGCACTCCGGCGGCCCGCAATGCCTGGATTGCGGCCCGGGTCATCTCGGCGGGGCCGCACACGTACACGTCGTGGTCGCGCAGTCCGGGCACGACCCGGGCGAGCACCGCCGCGTCGAACGGCCCACCGGGGCCGCGGGGGCCGGTCGAATAGTGCAGGTTCGCGCCCCGGGCGACGGCGATGTCCTCGAGCTCCTGCCTGAACACCAGGTCGGCCTCCCTGCGTGCCCGGTAGAGCAGGGTCAGCTCGCCGGGAAGCGACTCGAACAGGGCACGCAACGGGGTGATGCCGACGCCGCCCGCGATCAGCAGCACCTGCCGGCGGGAGCGCAACCGGCCGGTGAAGGCCCCGTACGGTCCCTCGGCGAAGACCCGCGTCCCGGGGCGCAGCCCGGCCAGGGTCGCGCTGTGGTCGCCCAGCGCCTTGACCGTGATCCGCAGCCCGCCGGCGCCGGGCGGGGCCGACAGCGAGTACGGGTTCGCCGACCACCACAGCCCCTTGGCCAGGAAGCGCCAGCGGAAGAACTGGCCGGGCTCGGCGCGCAGCCGTTCCAGTCGCCGGCCGGTGACCTGGATGGAGATCACGCCGGGGGCTTCGGCGGTCACCGCGGCCACCCGCAGCCGATGCCGCAGGAACAGCCGGACGGGCGCCAGGAGCCGGTACCAGACGACGAGCGCGGCCACGCCGAGGTAGAGGACATACCAGGCGACCTGGGCCGCCCGGTCACCGGCGAACTCCGCACCGGTGGCGAGCTGGTGGCCGAAAGCCAGGTAGGCGGCGACGTAGGTGTAGAAGTGCAGCAGGTACCAGGTCTCGTAGCCGATCCGGCGGCGGGCGGCACGGGCCGAGATCGCGCCGATGCCGAGGAGCAGCAGGCAGGCCGCGGTGGCCTCCCACATCTCGGGGAAGGTCACGACCATGGTGACGGCCTCGTCCGCCACGTGCTGCCCGTCGGCGATCGCGTACCCCCAGATGACCGACAGCACGTGCGCGGTCATCAGGCCGACGACGTAACGCCCGCCCATGGCGTGCCAGCGGGTCAGCCGGTCGGTGCCGACGCCGTGCTCCAGCGCGGGCACGCGCGCCATCAGCGCGATCAGCATCGCCATCGCGTAACCGGCCAGCAGGCCGGTGATTCGCCCGGCGTTCGTGAGCCAGCCCGCCGCGCTCACCACCGCGGACGTGTCACGCCACCACAGCGCGACGATCGCGACCGCGCCCAGGCCGATCAGGACGAGCACCGGGCCGGGGCGGGCCACGAACCCGGTGGACCTGACCTGCGGGGCGGTTCGGGATGGTACGTGCGTGATGGTCACACCGTTCTCCTGCTTCTTCGGGAACGGGACCCACCGTGCCAAGTGAAACTCTGCGTTCCTTCTGAACGGCCCGGGACAGAGGTGCTCTCAGAGGATTTTCAGAAGATTTCGGTATGAAATGGACATGGAGGTGACCGTGTCGGTGTTGCTGCGTCCTGACGGTGCGCCGATCCGCGTGCTGGTCGTGGACGACGAACCGGACATCGTCGAGGTGCTGGAGACGGTGCTGCTCCAGGAGGGGTGGCGGGTCCGCGCGGCCGGCGACGGCATGACCGCGGTGCGGGCGGCGGAGGAGTTCGTGCCGGACGCGGTGGTCCTGGACGTGATGCTGCCCGATCTGGACGGCCTGGAGATCATGCGCCGGATCCGCGAGCGGCTGCCGGAGGTGTGCGTGCTGTTCCTCACCGCCAGGGACGCGGTGGAGGACCGCGTGGCCGGGATCACCGCCGGCGGCGACGACTACGTGACCAAGCCGTTCAGCCTGGACGAGGTGCTGGCCCGGCTGAACGGGCTGCTACGCCGCGCGGGGATGGCCCGGGCCGGGAACGGCACGCGGCTCGTCGTGGCCGATCTCGTCATGGACGTCGAGGCCAGGGAGGTGACCAGGGCGGGGACGTTGATCGACCTGACGCCGACCGAGTTCGACCTGCTGCGGCTGCTCATGCTCAACCCGCGCCGGGTGCTGAGCAAGACCCAGATCCTCGACCACGTCTGGTCCTACGACTTCGGCGGGCAGGCCCATGTGGTCGAGCTGTACGTCAGCTACCTGCGCAAGAAGATCGACGCGGGCCGCGAGCCGCTCATCCACACCGTCCGCGGGGTCGGCTACGTGCTCAAGCCGCCCGCATGAGCCGCCTCCTGCCGCGCACGCTGCGGGGCCGGCTCGTCGCGGGGGTCCTGGCGCTGCTGGCGCTGGCCTGCGCGGCCGTCGGCGTCGCGACGTCGTTCGCGATGGACCGCTTCCTGATGGGACGGGTCGACCAGCAGCTCGCCACGATCGGCGGCAGGTACGCGGCGAGCCTGGAGCACGACGGCGGCCGAGGCGGGGGCGACACGCGCAGCCAGGCCCCGGGCACCTTGGGAGTGCGCGTCGCCGGCGGCGTGATCACTCAGGGGGCGGTGGTGACCCTGGACGACGACGACCGGGCGGGGCTCACCGGCGGTGACCAGGCCGTCCTGGCCGCGTTGCCGGCCGACGGCGTGCCCAGGACCGTGTCCCTGTCGCGCCTGCACGAGTACCGGGTCGTCGCCGTACCGGGCCGCGACGGCGACGTGCTCATCACCGGCCTGCCGCTGCACGAGGCCGAGGAGACCTTGAGGCGCATGCAGGCGTTCGAGGTCGTCATGTTCGGCGCCGCGCTGGCCGTCACCGGCGTCGCCGGCGCGGTGTGGGTCAGGCTCGCGCTGCGCCCCCTGGAACGCGTGGCCGCCACCGCCCGGCGGGTCACCCGGCTGCCGCTGGCCAGCGGCGAGGTGGCACTGACCGAACGGGTGCCCGACACCGATCCGCGTACCGAGGCCGGGCAGGTGGGGGCCGCGTTCAACAGCATGCTGGGGCACGTGGAGGCGGCGCTGGCCCGCCGGTACGCCGTCGAGCAGCGGCTGCGCGCGTTCGCCGCCGACGCCAGCCACGAGCTGCGCACCCCGCTCGCCGCGATCCGCGGCCACACCGAGCTGGCCCTTCGCGGCGCCGAGCCGATGCCCGAGGGGGTGCGGCACGCGCTCGACCGCATCGACGCCGAGTCCGGCCGGATGAGCGAACTGGTCGCCGACCTGCTGCTGCTCGCCCGGCTGGACGCGGGCCGGCCGCTGGCGCGGGACGAGGTGGATCTCACCAAGCTGGCCATCGAGTCCGTCGGTGACGCCAGGGTCGCCGCGCCCGCCCACCGCTGGCGGCTCGAACTGCCCGAGGAGCCGGTCACCGTCCAGGGCGACCCGTCGCGGCTGCGCCAGGTGATCACGAACCTGCTGACCAACGCCGGTACGCACACCCCCGAAGGCACGGCGATCACGCTGACGGTACGACAGGCGCCGGGCGCGGCGGAGCTGACGGTCGCGGACGGCGGGCCCGGCATCCCGGCGGACATGCAGGAGGAGATCTTCGAGCGCTTCTCCCGCGTGGACAAGGGGCGATCCCGCGCTTCCGGCGGCACGGGGCTCGGCCTGGCGATCGTCAAGGCGGTGGTCGCCGCGCACGGCGGCACGATCGGCGTCGAAAGCCGCCCCGGCCGCACCGCCTTCCACCTCCGCCTGCCCGACCCCGGGCAATAGCGGGTGTCATGCGGAAAATGAGAGGCAAGCGAGCGGAGTGATGGCCTACCGTGCCGCGAGTGACGGATCTGCTTCCCCCGGCAGTGCTGGACGCGGTGCTGGGCCATCCGGGAGGCTCGCTCGGCCGCACGTGGCCGCTCACCGGCTCGGCCGCTGGCAGGCCGGCGTCGCCGTCCCCGACGTGCCGTGGCTGTCCGGCCACCAGCTCGCCCAGCGGATCGCCGTCAGTGACCTGAGCTGGACCGGCATGGACGTGCCCGCACACATCCCGGCGTTGTGGCAAGAGCGCCACGACCTGCTGGAACGGCTCGACCGGGTGCCTCGCGTGCTCGTGCACGGCGACTTCTCCCACGGCAACCTCGTCGCCGCCGCCGACGGCTCCGACACGGTGGCGCTGGACTGGGCGACGTTCGGGGTGGGCCCGGTGGGCGCCGATCTCGCGTCACTGGCGCTGACCACCCTCGGACGCCATCTCACCGACTACCTCGACGGACTGGCCGGCCACTTCGACACCGCCGACGTCGAGCTGGGCTACCGGGTGACGCTCGCACTGACCGGAGCCGGTCGCATCCACTGGATGGTGTCGCGCGGGATGAGGCCTCCCGCCGGCTATGTCGACTTCGTCACCGCCGAAGCCACCTCATGCCTATGCCCGTAGTGCCCGTCGCGCCGTCCGGTCGACGGCAGGGGTCTGCACGTCCGGCCCGGTCTCGCCGCCGTACGTGGCGATCTTGTACTCGACGGCCGTAAGGGAGAGGGTCAGCTCACGGATCCGGCGGCGGATGGTGTCGCGATGCTCGATGAGCAGGTCGAGCCGCTCGGGCACCGTGTGCTCCCCGGCGTC
>NZ_JBSGFQ010000076.1:0-64392 GCF_053603495.1 Nonomuraea sp. NPDC004186
TTCGGTCGGGACGAGAAGGACTTCGACTCGCACGACCAGGAGAAGAAGGACTTCGACTCGTACGAGCAGGACGATTCCTACGAGCAGGATGACTCGAGCCGTCGCGCCGGCCGATCTCCTCCGGCAGCGGCACGGGCTTGCCCACCGCCGAGACCGCCTTGGCCGGTGCCGGACCGGCCCACGCCAGCAGCAGCTCGTCCTCGCCCTTCAGGAACCGCTGTGCCCGGACCCCGCCCGTCGCCCGCCCCTTGGCCGGGAACTCGGCGTAGTCGGACAGCTTGCCGCCGCCCACCTGCGTGCCGGGCAGCGCGGTCGAGGAGCCCGCGATCGTGACCACGTGCGCGGGACGCTCGGGATCCACCACCCCGAACCAGATCACCCGCGCCCCGCCGTCGAGCCGGATGCCCGCCATGCCGCCCGCCGGGCGGCCCTGCGGGCGCACCTGCGAGGCCGGGTAGCGCAGGAGCTGGGCGTCGGAGGAGATGAACACCAGGTCGTGCGACTCCGACACCAGCTCGACCGCGCCCACCACGATGTCGCCGTCCTTCAGCGTGATCACTTCGAAGTCGTCGCGGTTGGCCGGATAGTCGGGCACCACCCGCTTGACCACGCCCTGCGCCGTGCCCAGGGCCAGGCCGGGGCCGTCGGGGTCGAGGGAGCCCAGGCCGACGACCTTCTCGTCGGGCTGCAGCGAGACGTATTCGGACACCGGGTGCCCGCCCGACAGGGACGGCGGGTTGGCCGTGGTCGGCAGGGTCGGCAGGTCGACGACCTGGATCCGGATCAGCCGGCCCAGCGACGTCACCACGCCCACCTCGCCGCGTACGGACGTCTTCACGACCGACACCAGCACGTCGTGCGCCGACCGTTCGCCCTCGCCGGACAGCGGCGTGGCGTCGGAGGTGCGGGCCAGCAGGCCGGTCGAGGACAGCAGCGCCAGGCACGGGTCGTCGGCCACCTGCAGGTCCACGACCGCGACCGGGGTGCGGGTGACGCCCGGCGCCTCCAGCAGGACGGTGCGGCGCGGCATGCCGTACTTCTTGGCCACGTCGGCGAGCTCGCCCGAGACCACCTGGCGCAGCTTGGCGTCGGAGGAGAGGATCTCGGTCAGCTTGGCGATCTCGTCGCTCAGCGTCTCCTTCTCCCGGTCCAGCTCCAGTTTGTCGAACCTGGTGAGCCGGCGCAGCGGCGTGTCCAGGATGTAGGAGGCCTGGATCTCGCTCAGATCGAATACGTCCATCAGCCGCGTGCGGGCCTCGGCCGAGTCGTCGGAGGAGCGGATGACCTGGATGACCTCGTCGATGTTGAGCAGGGCGATGATGAGGCCGTCGACCAGGTGGAGGCGCTCCTCGCGCTTGCGCCGCCGGTACTCCGACCTGCGGCGCACCACCTCGAGCCGGTGGTCGACGTAGACCTGGAGCATCTCGCGCAGGCCGAGCGTGCGCGGCTCGCCGTCGACGAGGGCGACGTTGTTGATGCCGAACGTCTCTTCCATCGGCGTCAGCCGGTAGAGCTCCTCCAGGACGGCCTCGGGGATGAAGCCGTTCTTGATCTCGATGACCAGCCGGAGGCCCTTGTGGCGGTCGGTGAGGTCCTTGAGGTCGGCGATGCCCTGGAGCTTCTTGGCGTTCACCAGCTCCTTGATCTTGGTGACGACGCGCTCGGGGCCGACGTTGTAGGGGAGCTCGGTGACGACGATGCCCTTGCGGCGGGGCGTGATCTGCTCGACCGCGCACTTGGCCCGCATGCGGAACGTGCCACGCCCCGTCTCGTACGCGTCGCGCACGCCCTGCAGCCCAATGATCGAGCCGCCCGTCGGCAGGTCGGGACCCGGGACGAACGTCATCAGCTCGTCCAGCGTCGCGTCCGGCTTCTTGATCAGATGGCGGGCGGCGGCCACGACCTCGTTGAGGTTGTGCGGCGCCATGTTGGTGGCCATGCCGACCGCGATGCCGCTGGTGCCGTTGACCAGCAGGTTGGGGAACGCCGACGGCATGACGACCGGCTCGGTCTCCTGGCCGTCGTAGTTGGGCTTGAAGTCGACGGTGTCCTCGTCGAGGGAGTCGACCATGAGCATCGCCGCCGGGGCCAGCCTGGCCTCGGTGTATCGCATGGCGGCCGGCAGGTCGTCGGGCGAGCCGAAGTTGCCGTGGCCGTCGACGAGCGGCAGGCGCATGGAGAACGGCTGCGCCAGGCGCACCAGGGCGTCGTAGATGGCGCTGTCACCGTGGGGGTGCAGCTTGCCCATGACGTCGCCGACGACGCGCGACGACTTGACGTGGCCGCGATCCGGGCGCAGCCCCATCTCGCTCATCGAGTAGAGGATGCGACGCTGCACGGGCTTGAGGCCGTCGCGCGCGTCGGGCAGGGCGCGCTGGTAGATCACCGAGTAGGCGTACTCGAGATAGCTGGTGCGCATCTCGGAGGTGACGTCGATGTCGACGATCCGCTCCTCGAAGTCCTCGGGCGGGGGTGCAGTCGTGCGTCGGGCCATGTCGAACATTGTGCCGAAGGTATTCGGGTGCCCGCGACTCGTTGGCGTCACAAGTCGCGCCCGGCGTGTACGGAAGGCTCTCCCGGACGCCCCTTGACCAAGCAATTGCTTGGGTCGTACGTTCGGGCCGAGGGTTCCCACCTGTATCCGGAGGCGTCATGATCGAGTTCCATCCCGTGACCATGCATATCGGCGCCGAGGTCACCGGGGTCGATCTGCGCAAACCGCTGTCGCAGGAAGAGGTCGCCACCCTGCGGGCCGGCTGGCTCAGGCACCTCGTGCTGTTCTTCCGCGACCAGCACATCGACGACGAACAGCACCTGCAATTCGCCCTGAACTTCGGCACGCTCAACCACCCCGCCTTCAAGAAGGACTCCACCAGCCCCATCCACGTCCTCGACCAGACCTCACCGAAGGGCGAGGGCGGGGACGAGTGGCACAGCGACAACACCTTCGAGCCCACCCCGCCGATGGGCTCCCTGCTCCGCTGCGTCCAGCTGCCCAGCGTGGGCGGGGACACGTGCTGGGCGAACACGTACCTGGCGTACGAGACGCTCTCGCCGTCGCTGCAGCGGCTGTGCGACGAGCTGACCGCCGAGCACGACATCACGATGTCGATGAAGAAGGCGATCGCGAAGGGGCACCCGTTCGACCTGGCCGAGATCCAGGCCAAGTGGCCGCCGATGGTGCGCCCGGTGGTGCGCGTGCACCCGGAGACCGGCCGCAAGGCCCTGTTCGTCAACCGCGCCTCCACGACCCGCCTGGTGGGGCTGACGGACCGGGAGAACGAGGCGCTGCTGCCGCTCCTGATCGACCACATCCGGTCGCCGGAGTACCAGCTCCGGCTGCGGTGGCGGCCCGGCACGCTGGCGTTCTGGGACAACCGCCCGACCCAGCACTACGCGGTGGCCGACTACACCGAGCGCCGCCGCATGCACCGGGTCACCATCAACTCCTTCCCCGAGCACGCCGACAAATAGCGGGTGCGGGTAAGCCCCCTGAGGTCACAGTTCCGCCGAATGCGGGGCGGGTATGGCGGCGACCGGCCCATTCCGTCGGAGAAAGCTGGTAACAAGGGGGGCATGAGTGAAGCCCCCGATGTCGCGATGCTGCGTGAAGAGGCCGAGGAGCGGTTGCGGGCCCTGGCCGGGGAGCACGCCGTGCTGCGCGAGGACCAGTGGGCCGCGATCGAGGCGCTGGTGCTGGATCGGCGGCGGGTGCTCGTCGTGCAGCGCACCGGCTGGGGCAAGTCGGCCGTCTACTTCGTGGCCACCGGGCTCCTGCGCGAGCTCGGCGAGGGCCCCACGGTCATCGTCTCGCCGCTGCTGGCGCTCATGCGCAACCAGATCGCCGCCGCCGAGCGGGCCGGCATCAGGGCCGTCACGATCAACTCCGCCAACCCCGAGGCGTGGGAGGAGATCTACGGCGAGGTGGCCGAGGGCTTGGTCGACGTGCTGCTGGTCAGCCCCGAGCGGCTCAACAACCCCGACTTCCGCGACAACGTCCTGCCCGAGCTGGCCGAGAGCGCCGGGCTCGTGGTGGTGGACGAGGCCCACTGCATCTCCGACTGGGGCCACGACTTCCGGCCGGACTACCGCAGGCTGGCCACGCTGTTCGAGGAGCTGCCGCCGGGCATCCCCGTCCTGGCCACCACCGCCACCGCCAACGCCCGCGTCACCCGTGACGTGGCCGAGCAGATGCGCCTGCCCGGCGACGACGGCGACGGCACGCTGGTGCTGCGCGGGGCGCTGGAGCGGGAGAGCCTGCATCTGAGCGTCGTGCGCCTGCCCACCGCCGAGCAGCGGCTGGCCTGGCTGGCGCAGACGCTGCGCGAGCTGCCCGGCTCCGGCATCGTCTACACCCTCACCGTCGCCGCCGCCCACGAGATCGCCGGATACCTGCGCGACCAGGGGTTCGAGGTGGCCGCCTACTCCGGGCAGACCGACCCGGCCGAGCGGCTGGCGGCCGAGGAGGCGCTGCTGACCAACAAGCTCAAGGCACTGGTGGCGACGAGCGCGCTGGGGATGGGGTTCGACAAGCCCGATCTGGGGTTCGTGGTGCACGTGGGGGCGCCGCAGTCGCCCGTCGCCTACTACCAGCAGGTCGGCCGGGCTGGGCGCGGGGTCGAGCGGGCCGAGGTGATCCTGCTGCCGGGCACCGAGGATCGGGATATCTGGTCATATTTCGCCTCGCTGGCGTTCCCGCCCGAGCCCGTCGTACGGACCACGCTCCAGACGCTCGAAGAGCGCGGCCTCATGTCCACCCCGGCGCTGGAGACGGCGGTCGACCTGAGCCGGAGCCGGCTGGAGATGATGCTCAAGGTGCTCGACGTGGACGGCGCGGTCCGGCGGGTCAAGGGCGGCTGGGAGGCCACCGGCGAGCCGTGGGCGTACGACGTCGAGCGCTACACCCGCATCGCCGCCGAGCGCAGGGCCGAGCAGGAGGCCATGCTGGGCTATCTGACGACGTCCGAGTGCCGGGAGCAGTTCCTCCGCAGGCACCTCGACGACGAGACCGCCACGCCGTGCGGCCGCTGCGACAACTGCACCGGGCGGCACCGCTCGCCGGAGATCGGCGCGCAGGCCGTCGAGGGCGCCCGCCAGCGGCTGAGCAGGCCCGGCGTCGAGATCGAGGCCCGCAGGCAGTGGCCCACCGGGCTGGCCGACCTGTCCGGGCGGATCAAGCCGGAGCTGGGTGCCGAGCCCGGCCGCGCGCTCGGGCGGCTGACCGACATCGGCTGGGGCAACCGGCTGCGGGAGCTGTTCCAGGGGGGCGACGGGCCGGTGTCCGACGACGTGTTCAAGGCCGTGGTGCAGGTGCTGGCGTCCTGGGAATGGCGCGAGCGGCCCGTGGCCGTGGTCAGCGTTCCGTCCGCGACCCGCCCCACGCTGGTGCGGAGCTTCGCCGAGCGGCTGGCGTCCGTGGGCCGGCTGTCCTATCTCGGCGAGCTGGGCTATCGGGCGGGAGCGCCCGGGCAGCAGTTCAACAGCGCGAAGCGGGTGCAGGCCGTCCGGGGGACGCTCGCCATGCCCAAGGAGCTGGGCGCCTCGATCGCGCAGTGCGGCGGGCCGGTGCTGCTGGTGGACGACCGCGTCGACACGGGGTGGACGATGACGCTGGCGGCGGCCCTGATCCGGCACGCGGGCGCTCCGGCGGTCCTCCCGCTCGCCCTGGCCGTCACCTCGTGATGCGCCTACTTGAGGCCCATGGTGAGCAGGTCGTAGTTGCCAAAGACGGGGCTGACGTGGACGTTGGCGGCGTTCTGGCCGCGTAGCAGCACCGGGCATACCCAGACGAGCGGCACGAGCACGGCTTCGTCGGCGAGCTTCTGCTCCACCTCGGTCCACAGGTCGGCACGCTTGCCCGCGTCGAGCTCGGCTCTGGCCCGGTCCATGAGATCGTCGATCGCCTTGACTCGGACGCTCACGTTGAACGAGTACGTGTCGGTGATCTGCCTGCTGTCGGCGATCAACGACAGGAACGACTCGGGGTCGGGCCAGTCAGGTGCCCAGGACTTGGGGATCAGGCCGATGCCCTGCCGCTTGAGGTTGGCGGGGTTGCCGCCGTATGTCTTGTGGAACTCCGCGGTGGAGACCTGCCGCAGCTTGACGTCGATGCCGATCCCGCCGAGGTCGTTCTCTACGACCTCGGCGATCTGCTTCTCGGCGCCCAGGTCCCGATAGACGTAGTTCACGGTGAACCCGGACGGTTTCCCGCACGCGGCCAGCGACTGCTTGGCGGCCTGCTGGTCACCCTCGGCCTTCAGGTTCGGATCGGACCAGCGACCGCCGGCGACCGTGGGCGGGACGAGCGACGTGGGCAGCCGGGACTGTGCCGGTCCGGCGCCGAACACGCGGGCGAGGTTCCTGAGGTTGAGTGCGCGGACCACCGCCCTGCGGCAGTCGATTTTGTCGAACGGCGCCACCTGCGGGTTGATCGCCAGCATGCGCACGGACGTGCCCACCGGGACGTCGGCCCGTTTCCTGAGCGCCGGGTCGGCGAGCACCGCGGCCTCGCTGCTCGCCGAGCTGGTCGTGAAGCCGAAATCGGCGGTGCCGGCCCGCAGCCGCTGCTCGGCGTCGGTGACCTGGTAGTCGATCTCGTACCGGTCGGGGAGCGGGTCGCGGTTGGGGTCCGTGGCGGCGGCCCACTGGTCGTTGCGGGTAAGGACGAGCTTCTTCTTGTCGGCGGACACGCTCTCGATCTTGTACGGGCCGGAGGCGAGGACGCTGTCCTGCGTGTCCTTGGCCTTCGGCACGGGGACGGTCTCAGGGAGCTGCACGACGTCGTCGAACGTCGCGTACGGCCGCTTCAGACGGAAGACGATCGTCCGCTCGTCGGGGGTCTGGATGGCCGAGTCGGTGTTCGCGCTCGATGACTTGGCGGGGCCCCGGTAGCCGGAGGGGAGGTCGAGCATGAGGTCGAAGTGGCTCGATCCCAGGGTGCGGGAGGGATCCATGCTCCGCAGGATCGCGTACTTGACGTCCTCGGAGGTGATCGGCGTGCCATCCTGATATTTCACGCCTTGTCGGAGTTTGTACGTCCAGGTTTTGCCGCCGTCACCCGGCACGCCGAGCGATTCGGCCAGGTCCGGCACGACCTGCGTCCCGGCGGCCCCCGGCACCGGCTTGAACATCGTCAGCGAACGCCCGTAGAGCCGGACCAGGTTCAGGGACTCCATCGTGTACATGTTCCCCGGATCGACGGACTCCAGCTCGTACGGCGAGACGACGCGCAGGGTCCCGCCCTTCCTGGCCGAAGGGTCCGCCACGGAGGTCACGGCCGCCCCGAAGGCCGCCACGGGCGAGGAGGACGTGGGAGTGGGGTCCGGCCGGCGGTCCTCGGGATGGGTCCGCGTCACGAGCCACACCGAGATCCCGGTCACGAGAGCGGTGGCCGCCGCCCCGATCGAGACCAGCGCCCTCCGCTGCCCGCGCCGCCGCGAGGGCTCGGTCGAGGCCCCCGGCACGGGCGGCCGTACGGGGCCGCTGACCGGATACTGCAGGGGTGCCCCCGGACGGGGGTTCCCCCCGTTCTTCTGAGGGGCGCTGATCGGCTGAGCTCCCGGAGGGGCGGGTGGCGGGGCGGTGCCGGCGCGGATGAGGTCCCGCATCAGCTGCTCGGCGGTGGGCCGTCGCCGGGGGTCCTTGGCCAGGCAGGCCCACAGCAGCGGCGCCATCTCCGGCGGCACGCCGTTCAGGTCGGCGTCGAGGTTGAGGATGCGGTGCATGACCACGGGCAGCGGCCCGAAGCCGAAGGCCCCGCGCCCCGTGGCGGCGAAGATCATGGTGCCCGCCCAGGCGAACACGTCGCTCGCCGGAGAGGCCTCTCCGAGGAACTGCTCGGGGGCCATGAACGCGGGCGTCCCCACGATGCCGGTGGTCAGGCTCTGGCTGATGTCGAGCGCCCGGGCGATGCCGAAGTCGATCACGCGGGGCCCGTCCGGCCCGAGCAGCACGTTGCTGGGCTTGAAGTCCCGGTGGACGACCCCGGACCCGTGGATGGCCACCAGGGCCGTGGCGGTGGTGATCGCCAGCCGCATGAGCGCCGGGCCCTGGACGGGGCCTTCCTTGGTGACCTGGTGCTGCAGGGAGGGCCCGTCGACGTACTCGCCGACGATGAAGGGCTGGTCGTTGACGGCTCCGACCTCGAGCACGCGTGCCGTGCAGAACTCGGCCACCCGCCGTGCCGCCTCGGCCTCTCGGCGGAAGCGGCGTACCGCCTGCTCGTCGTCGGCGAACCTGGCGTGCAGCAGCTTGATCGCGACCTGCTCGCCGGAAGGGGAGACGCCGAGGTAGACGCTGCCCTGACCGCCCTCGCCGAGAAAGCCGGTGACCTTGTACGAGCCCACCGACGTGGGGTCGCCCGGCCGTAACGGACGCACGCCGCGCATCCGGCTCCCTTATTTCGCGCTCATCCCGATTTTCTCCACCATAGCGGTGCAGGACCGCTCACAACGGAGCCCTGCGGGACTAGAACGGCGGGCGGGCGCCCAGGTGCGCGATGGCCTTCGCGGCCAGGCGGCAGCCGGCGGCCAGCGACTCGGTCGGCGGCTTGCCCGCCAGCCAGACGGGCAGGAAACCGGCGCTGAACGCGTCTCCGGCACCCGTGCCGTCCACGATCTTGTCGACCGGCTCGGCGGCCACGTGGACCGGGTCGGGGCGGCCGTTGGCGTACCACAGCGCGCCTTCGGAGTTCATCTTGATGACGACCTGCGGGAACCACGCCGTCAGCACCTTGGCGGCGGCCTCGGCGTCGTCGCGGCCGGTCAGCACCTTGGCCTGCTCGATGTTGGCGAACAGCAGCTTGACCCCGTTGGTCCACTCCAGGAACGACTCGGCGCCCGTACGCTCCAGAGGCGCGGACGAGGCGCAGTCGACCGAGATCGACATCCCGCCGCGCCTGGCCATGTCGAGCGCGGCCAGGCCCGCGTCGCGCGAGCCCTCGTTGATCAGCGTGTAGCCGGACAGGTGGAGGTGCGCGCCGCTGGAGAACAGGTCACGCGGCAGGTCCTCGGGCGACAGCGCGGCGTTGGCACCGGGGTCGGAGAGCATGGTGCGCTCACCCTTGTGCGTGACGAGCACCACGCAGGTGCCGGTGGGCCGCTCAGGGTCCATGACGAGCCGGGCGTCGACGCCGTAGCCCATCAACTCCATGTCACGGTTACGCCCCGTGATGTCGGCGCCCCTGCGGCCGATGAAGGCCACCTCGGCGCCCTCGACGGCGAGCCACGAGGCGATGTTGGCCCCCGAGCCGCCGCCGTGCATGGTCACGATCGCCGGGGTGTCACTCGCCCTGGCAAGCGCATAACGGGCGCGCGCGACCGCGTCGGTCATGAGATCGCCCACCACGACGACCCGCGTCATGATGTCACCACCTTGCTGCCTTCAGAACGAGCCTGGCCACGGCAAAACTAACAGCTTCCGGGGTGCCCGTGGGGCGGTCCCACGACACCGGGCTGCAGTCGATGCACAAGCGTTGCCCAACAGGGGCTCCGGTCTTGGCATATGAAATGCGGGTTTACGCTCGACACTGTGGAGGCACACTATCCGGCCCACTGGGAAGCCGACGTCGTTTTGGCCGACGGAGGCACGGCGCACGTCCGGCCGATCAAGCCCGCAGACGCCGACCGCCTCCGCTCTTTTTACTCGCGGTTGTCGGACGAGTCGATCTATTTCCGGTTCTTCGGGCCGAGGCCCCGGCTGTCCGACCGGGAAGTCGAGCGGTTCACCAACGTCGACTACGTCAACCGGGTCGCGCTGATCGCCACCATCGGCGCCGAGATGGTCGCCGTCATCCGCTACGACCGCACCGGCCCCGGCGAGGCCGAGATCGCCTTCCTCGTCGAGGACGCGCACCAGGGCAGGGGAGTGGCCTCCGTGCTCCTGGAGCACCTGGCGGCCACGGCCCGCGAGAACGGCATCGAACGCTTCGTCGCCGACGTCCTGCCCGCCAACATGCGCATGATGGGCCTGCTGCGCCAGGCCGGTTACACGGCCCAGAGCCAGTTCGAGGACGGCGTCGTACGCATGACGCTCGACCTCACCCCCACCGAGACCTCGACGGAGGTGACGCTCTCCCGCGAGCACCGCGCCGAGTCCCGGTCCATCGGCAGGCTGCTCGCCCCCGGCTCGGTCGCCGTCATCGGCGCCTCGCGCGAGCCCGGCGGGGTCGGCCAGACCGTCCTGCGCAACCTGCTGGCCGCCGACTTCACCGGCCCCGTCTATCCGGTGCACCGGGAGGTGCGGGCCGTGGCGGGCGTGCGGGCCTATCCGAGCGTGGGGGCCATCGACGGCGACGTCGACCTGGCCGTGGTGGCGGTGCCCGCCTCCGGCGTGATCGACGTGGTCAAGGAGTGCGCGGAAAAGGGCGTGCACGGGCTGGTCGTGGTCTCCTCCGGGTTCGGGGAGACGGGCCCGGAGGGCAAGGCCAGGCAGGACGAGCTGGCTCGCCTCGCGCGTTCGTACGGGCTGCGCGTCGTGGGCCCCAACTGCCTCGGCATCGCCAACACCGACCCCGCCGTCCAGCTCAACGCGACCCTCGCCGCCACCCTGCCGTGCCGGGGCAAGGTGGGGTTCTTCAGCCAGTCGGGCGCGCTCGGCACGGCGCTGCTCCAGCGGGTGGCACAGCGCGGCATGGGCATCTCGACGTTCGTCTCCGCGGGCAACCGGGCCGACGTGTCCGGCAACGACCTGCTGCAGTACTGGGAGGAAGACGACTCGACCGAGGTGATCCTGCTCTACCTGGAGTCGCTGGGCAATCCGCGCAAGTTCACCCGCCTGGCCAGGCGCATCGCCCGCAGCAAGCCGGTCGTGGTGGTCAAGAGCGGCGGCACCCCCTCCGGGCACTCGGCGGAGGAGCTGCGGCTGCCCGACTCGGCGATCAGCTCGCTGTTCGAGCAGGCGGGGCTGATCAGGGTCGACGACCTCATCCAGCTGTTCGACGTGGGCCAGCTGCTGGCCTACCAGCCGCTGCCCGCCGGGCCCCGGGTCGCGCTCGTGACCAACTCCGACGCGCTCGGCCTCCTGGCCGCCGACGCGTGCCTCGCCGCCGGCCTCGACCCCCGCTCGCCGGTCAACCTGGGCGCCGCCGCCGGGGCCTCGGAGTTCGGCGCGGCCCTCGCCGGCGAGCTGGCCTCGCCCGACGTGGACGCCGCCGTCGTGATCTACATGCCGCCCATCCCCGGCGACACGGACGCGGTGGCGGCCGAGCTGCTGCGGGTCTCGAAGGACTCCGGCAAGCCGGTGCTGGCGACGTTCCAGGGGCATCTGGGCATGCACGCGGCTCTGCGCGTCGAGACGGGCCCGCCGGGGTGCGGGACGGCTCCCGCGCGCGGCTCGATCCCCTCGTACGCGGCGCCCGAGGAGGCCGTGCGCGCGCTGGCCCATGTGGTCCGCTACGCGAAGTGGTTCGCCCACCCGGCGGTGCCGCCGCCGGAGCTCGACGGCATCGACACGGTCCGCGCCCAGGCCCTCGTCCGGACGGCCCTTACCACGACCGTTCCGGCACGGACCGGCGCGTCGGAAGAGGGGGCGTTCGCGCAGCCGGGCCCGCCGGTCGAGGTGGACGCCGCCGAGCTCCTGTCCTGCTACGGCCTCACCGTCTGGCCCGCCGAAGTGGTGCGCTCGCCGGACGAGGCGGTGCGGGCGGCCGAGCGGCTCGGGTGGCCGGTGGTGCTCAAGGTGGCCGACCCCGGCGCCTCGCGGCGCGCGGGCACCGTGCGTCTTGGCCTGACAGGGCCCGAGATGGTCCGCCACGCCTATGCCGAGTTCGCCGACCAGCTGGGCGAATGCGTGGAGTTGGCGGTCCAGCGCATGGCGCCGCAGCCGGCCGTCCCGACCGTCGTGGGCGTCGTCGAGGACCCCGCGTTCGGCCCCTTCGTCTCGTTCGGGCTCGGCGAGGTGACCGCGCGCCTCCTGCTCGACCAGGGCTTCCGCCTGGCGCCCCTGACCCGCGAGGACGCCGCCGCGCTCGTGCGCTCCGTCCGCGCGGCCCCGCTGCTCTTCGGCGAGTACGGCTACCCGCCCGTGGCCGTGGACGCCCTGGAAGACCTCCTGGTACGCGTCGGCCGCCTGGCCCACGACCTGCCGGAGGTGGCCAGGCTGGACCTGGACCAGGTGCTCGTCGGCGAGTCGGGGGTCATCGTCCTCGGCGCCCGCGCCACCCTCCGCACCCCGGCGGGCCCACGCCTCGACGGCGGCCCCCGGAGGCTGTCCTGATCAGCTCTCAGCGAAGGGCGGCCGACGGGAGTGAATGGGGTGAACCGAAGCACCCCCTGATGCCTGGATAAAAGACGTTATAGAGCGTTATATCCGGCGGATGAGCACACAGCCTCGCCCTGGCAGGATGGACCCATGAGGGAAACCCGAGTCTCAGCCGCGGGCCTGCGTGAAGCGATCGAGCGCAGCGGCTACTATCCCGACCTCGTCACCGATGCGGTCGAATCCGCGCTGGGCAAGGAGGCGGTGACCGCCTTCGTGGTCCATCACGAGGCCACGTTCGATCCCGCCATGGAGGTGCGCAGGCACGTCACGGTGCTGGTGCTCTCGGCGACGCGGCTGCTGGTCTGCCACACCGACGAGCATCCCGCGGTGGAGGGCGTCTCGACGTCCCACGCCTCCACGACCACGGAGGCCGTGCGCCTGACCCGTGTCCAGTCGGTCGCCGTCACGCGCGTGGTGCCCGACCCCGCCTCCTACGTCCCCGGCGTGCCTCCCACGGAGGTGACGCTCACGATCGGCTGGGGCGCCATCTCCCACGTGGACCTGGAGCCGGCCACCTGCGGCGACGAAAACTGCGAGGCCGACCACGGCTACACGGGCGCGATCACGGCCGACGACCTGTCCCTCCGGGTCAGCGAGGCGGCCGACGGCCCGGAAGCGGTCACCCACGTCCTCGCCTTCGCCAAGGCCCTCTCCGAGGCCACCGCCCGCGCTTCCTGAGCGGGAGATCCGCCAAGGCATAGGATGAACGACATGCTGGTGCCGGGGTACGGCGGCGGGTCACTCGCGGACCTGCCCGACGCGTTGCTGGCGGCGCTGGGCGTGCGCACACCCGAGCCGGACACGGCGAGTCCGCCCGCTGCGACGGGCGCCTCGGATCCGGCGAGTCTGCCCGGCCCGGCAGGCGGAGGGCCGCTCGTCCTGGAGTCGGCCGATCGCGTGTGCCTGTTCCTGGTCGACGGCCTGGGCGCCGAGTTGCTGAGGGCGCACGCCGACACCGCCCCGTTCCTGTCCGGCCTGGCGGGCCGGACGCTCACCGCCGGATTCCCGGCCACGACCGTCACCAGCCTCTGCTCCC
This sequence comes from Nonomuraea sp. NPDC004186, assembly GCF_053603495.1. Taxonomy (NCBI): domain Bacteria; kingdom Bacillati; phylum Actinomycetota; class Actinomycetes; order Streptosporangiales; family Streptosporangiaceae; genus Nonomuraea; species Nonomuraea sp. NPDC004186. Next base: position 13,295 of record NZ_JBSGFQ010000076.1, read on the forward strand.
TGGGCACCGGCCTGACCCCGGGCGAGCACGGCATGCTCGGCCTGACGCTGGCCGTCCCCGGCACCGGCCACCTGTTCAACTGCCTGCGGTGGACCCTCCCCGACGGCCTCACCATGGATCCCGAGCTCTGGCAGCCCGCCCCCACCGTCTACCAGCGCGCCACCCGCGCCGGACTCGACGCCGTCTACGTCGCCCCCGCCGAGTTCGAGGGCACCGGCCTGACGCAGGCCGTCTACCGGGGCGTCCGTTACGTGGCCGCCGACACCGTGGACGACCGCGTGGCCCGCGTGCACGAGTCCATGCGCCAAGGGGCGGCGCATGTCACCGTCTATTACGGCGATCTGGACGCCGCCGGCCACATGACGGGCTGGGGCAGCGAGGAGTGGCTGCGGCAGCTCGCCGTCGTCGACGACATGGCCCAGCGGCTCGCGGAGGGCCTGCCTCCTGGATCCGCCCTCTACGTGACCGCCGACCACGGCATGGTCAACGCCACCGAGAAGATCGACGCCGAGAGCGTGCCCGAGCTCACGGAGGGCGTGGCGCTGCTCGGCGGCGAGGCCAGGGCCAGGCACGTCTACGCCGAGCCCGGAGCCGCGCGGGACGTGCTGGAGGCGTGGTGCGAGACCCTGCGCGGGAAGGCCTGGGTGGTCTCCAGGCGGGAGGCGGTGGAGTCGGGCTGGTTCGGCCCCCGGGTACGGGACGCGTGGCTGGGGCGCATCGGCGACGTCGTGGCCGTGCCGTATGCCGACCTGGCGATCATCGCGCCTACCCATCACAGGATCGAGGCCCTGTTCACCGGCTACCACGGCTCGATGACGGCGGCCGAGCAGCACGTGCCGCTCCTGCAGGCCCGCACGTGACCTGGCCGGAGATACTGTGACGAGGTCCGGCGACGAATTCTCTGGGGGTACGCCTTGACCAGCCCGCTGATCACACCGGCCGAGCTCGCCGCGCTCGATGACGTGACGGTGCTCGACGTCCGCTGGCGGCTCGGCGGGCCGCCCGGGGTGGAGTTCTACCGCGAGGGGCACATCCCCGGCGCCGTCTACTGCGACCTCGACCAGGATCTCGCGGCCCCGCCCGGCGCGGGCGGGCGGCATCCGCTGCCCGAGGCGGGCGCGTTCCAGAGCGCGATGCGGCGGCTCGGCGTGTCGGACGGGCGCCCCGTGGTGGTCTACGACGACGCCGGATCCACGGTCGCGGCCAGGGCCTGGTGGGCGCTGCGCTACTTCGGCCACCAGGACGTCCGCGTCCTCGACGGCGGGCTGCCCGCGTGGACCGAGGCCGGGCTGCCCACCACGAAGGACTCACCCGACCTCGCGGCGTCCGGCGACTTCACCGCGCGGCCCGGCGGGATGCCGGCGCTGACGGCCGACGAGGCGGGGGCGCTGGCCACCCAGGGCGTGCTGCTCGACGCCCGAGCCGCCGAACGCTACCGGGGCGAGGTGGAGCCGATCGATCCCGTGGCCGGGCACGTTCCCGGGGCCGTCAACGCGCCCACGACGGAGAACGTCGGGCCCGACGGCCGCTTCCTCGCGCCCGCCGCCCTCCGGGACCGCTTCACCGGGCTCGGGGTCCGGGAGGGGGTTCAGGCGGGGGCCTACTGCGGCTCCGGGGTGACGGCCGCGCACGAGGTGCTGGCCCTGGAGGTGGCCGGCCTGCCCGCCGCCCTGTACGTCGGCTCCTGGTCCAACTGGGTGGCCGACCCCTCCCGGCCGGTCGCCACCGGCTGACCTCACCGCCAACGGCCGGCCTCCGGCTGCGGGGCCCGCAGCCCTGGCCGGCGTCGGTGTGAGGGCCGGGCTGATCAGCTCTGCGGCCCCGTACCGCTAATACAACGGATGGTCGCCCGCGCCGAAGCAGACGAAGCCGGTCTCGCCGGTCTTGGCGGCGGCGGAGGCCAGGGCCGCGTCCGGGGGCCGGCCCGCCACCAGCAGTTCGTGGAACATGCTCATGAGCGCCATGGCCCCCTCGTCCCGCACCGGCACCAGCCCGGCCACCACGCACGCGGACCCCTTGGCCAGGAACGTTCCGGGCAGGCCCAGCGGCGCCCCCTCCACCGGCGTGCGCGACATCCCCGAGTTGCAGGCCGACAGCACCACCAGCCCCGGCGACCGCGGGATGTCCAGCAGGTCGTAGGCCATCAGCGAGCCGTCCTCCAGCGTGATCCCGGACACCAGCGGGCTGCGCGCGTGGAAGACCCCGTGCGCGGCCAGGTGCAGGACGTCGGCCGCCGCCAGGGCCTCCAGCACCGGCCCGGTGCGCCCCGGCGCCTCGCGCCCGTCCGGGTGGCAGGCGAGCACGTTGCGCACCTCGGCGTGCGCGTGCGCCAGGGCGGGCCCGGCCGCCGCCACCACCGCCGGCGGGCCGCTCCGGCGGGCGCGGGCGAGCTCCCGGGCCCGCACCCAGCCGGCCGCGCTGGCGACCACGTTGACCGGGCGTTCGCGCAGGCACGGCAGCGCCCCCCACGGCAGCGTGTGCAGGGCGTCCACCGGCACCACCACCAGCGGCCCGTCTCCCAGCTCGGCGAGGAGCGGGCGCAGCAGCAGCCCTTCGACCTCCAGGGCCGCCACCTCGACGCTCTCCAGGTCGCAGCGAGGATGCGGCGTCCCGGAGCACTGGCGGCGCAGCGCGTGACGGAGCCGGACGATCGCCTCCTTGACCTGCCGAGCGTCGCCCACCCGCCGCAGCGTCACGCGTTCCCCCTTGACGAGCACGGCCAGCAGCGCGTCCTCGTCCGCCACGAACTCCACCAGAGCCCCGCACCCCAGCTCCGCCCGCACCCGTTCGGGATCCACCAGCGAGCACGCGTGCGAGGGCGCGGCCACCGCCCGCCACCGCTCCGCGAACTCGAACACCTCCCCGGCGGACCCGCCCCGCACCGCCAGCCCCAGCCCGAACCCCGCCAGCCGCTCCCCGGCCCTGGCCGCGTGGGCGCGCAGCGAGGGATCGTCGAACGTCTCCACCCGCTCGCTCACCTCCGACAGCCCGACGCGGACCGCCCGGAAGGCCCCCGTGGCGTCCTCCTGCAGCGACGCCTCCAGAGCGAGCGCGTGCTGGCGCACCGGCACCGGGATCTCCGCCTCCCGCGCGGGCTCGGAGTCCAGCGGGGTGAGCCGGGTGCCGATCGGGGGGAACGGCTCCTCACGTTCGGCGTGCTCGGTGAGGAGGGCCAGCTGCGCCGAGGCCGTCGGGTGGTCGTCCACGGCCAGCGCCGCCTCGGCCGCCACCAGCCGCAGCGCGGCGGCGCCCGCCAGGTGCGCCAGGCCGTCCTCCAGCTCGTCCGCGCACGCGACCAGGTCGGCGACCAGGGCGGGCGTGACGGGTTCGAGCGTCAGCCGGGCCCGCAGGACGACCTCCCTGGCCAGCGGCAGCCATGACGTCCGGTCCTGCGCGGCCAGCTCGCCGGCCGCCTGCTCGGCCACCTCCAGCGCCCGGCGCGGGTCGCCGGTCAGCAGCTCCACCTGCGCCAGCTTCAGCCGGGCCTCGGCCAGCGCCACGTGCGCCCCCGACACCTCGAGATCGGGTACGGCCAGGCTCAGCATGGCCCTGGCCTCGCCCGGCAGATGGGCGGCCAGCAGGGCGCCGGCGAAGTCCGCCCGCATCGTGGCCAGCCGCTCGGGGAAGCCGAACAGGGTGTCCTCGGCCTCGCGGTAGAGCTTGAACGCCCCCGCGATGTCGCCCCGCCGTACCGCGAGGAAAGGCAGGTTCGCGGCGGACAGGCGGGCCAGGTGCCGCAACCCCGAGTGCCGGGAGATCTCCAGGCAGGCGGTCAGGTCGCGCATGGCGGCGTCCCAGTCGCCGCGGTAGGAGTGGACGAGACCGCGGTTGAGCAGCCCGCCCGCCAGGAACCTGCGGTCGTCGATGGTGCCGGGAGCGGTCACGAGGGCCCGCAGCGCGCGGTCGCAGGCGGCGATGGCCTCCTGGTGGCGGCCGAGACGGGCCAGGGCGACCGCGCGCTGGGTGTCGAGCTTGGCGCGGTCGAGCGGCGAGAGGTGGGCCCAGGCCAGGGCGGCCACCCGCAGGGCCTGGAGCGGGTGGCCGAGCTCGGTGCGTACGGTGACGAGGGAGAGCCGGGCCTGGGCGATGCGCTCCGGCGGGGCGCCCGGGGTGGCGATGGCCTCACGGAGGTGGTGCTCGGCGCTGCGCAGGTCGCCGAGCTCGCGGGAGGCCAGCGCGATGGCCCTGTGCGCGACGGCCTCGGCGTCGGGGTCGCCGACGCGGCGGGCGGTGGAGAGCACGGTACGGCCGGCGCGAAGGGCGTGGTCGGGATCGACCAGGGAGCGCATGACAGCGGCCTCGGCCGCCACGACGAGTGGATCTCGGTCGTCTGGTCGCTCTGGTGTTGCGCTCATCGAAAGTTTCCAAGGAAACCCGGCCCTTTGGCTTCAGGGCCGGGAGGAATTGGATTCCTGCCAAGCAGAGCAAGCATCCGGCCGCCGGGTGGACCGCCAGCCTGGGTAACACCGAAAATTTTAACCGATCTTGCTTTAGAATGTGAGATGTGACACAGGCCGTGAAGCGGCCCTACAAATACCGCTTCTACCCGACCATCGAGCAGGCCGATGAGCTTGCCCGGACGTTCGGCTGTGTGCGCCTGGTCTACAACAAGGCGTTGGAGGAGCGGACCCGCGTCTATGCCCTGCACGGCCGTCGCGTTTCCTACGTGGAGTCGTCGGCGGCCTTGACGGCCTGGAAGAAGACGCCCGAGCTGGCGTTCCTGGCCGAGGTGTCCAGCGTTCCGCTCCAGCAGGCCCTCCGACACCTGCAAGCGGCATTTGCGAACTTCTTCACCAAACGGGCCAAGTATCCGACGTTCAAGTCCCGTAAGAAGTCGCGGGCCAGCGCCGAGTACACCCGTAGCGCGTTCCGCTGGCGCGATGGCCGGCTCTGGCTGGCCAAGATGGATGCGCCGCTGAACATCCGCTGGTCGCGCTCGCTGCCGCCGGGAGCGGAGCCGTCCACGGTGACCGTCTCGCGTGATGCGGCCGGGCGATGGTTCGTGTCGATCCTGATGGAGGAGAAGATCTCCCCGCTTCCGCCGGTCAAGGCGTCGGTGGGGGTGGACGTGGGCATCACAGCGCTGGTCACCTTGTCCAGCGGGGAGAAGATCGTCAATCCCAGGCACGAGCGGGTCGACCGGCGCAAGCTCGCCAAGGCCCAGCGTGAGCTCGCCCGCAAAGCGAAGGGCTCGAACAATCGCGCCAAAGCCCAGCTCAAGGTGGCCCGCGTGTATGCGCGGATCGCCGACCGGCGCCGGGATTTCCTGCACCAACTGTCCACCCGGCTTGTTCGCGATAACCAAGTGATCGCCGTGGAGGACCTCACCATCCGCAACATGGTCAAAAACCGCCGGTTGGCCCGCGTCATCTCGGACGCGAGCTGGCGGGAGTTGCGGTCGATGCTGGAGTACAAGGCCGCCTGGTACGGCCGCACGCTGGTGGCGGTGGACCGCTGGTTTCCCTCCTCCAAGCTGTGCTCGGCATGTGGCGCGCTGGCCGAGCGCCTGCCGCTGACCATCCGGGAATGGACGTGCGCCTGTGGCGTGGTCCACGACCGGGACATCAACGCTGCCAAGAACGTGCTCGCCGCCGGGCTGGCGGAGAGCTGAAACGCCTGTGGAGCTGATGTAAGACCTCAAGAGGAGTCCTCCTCGGCGGGCGATCGGTGGTGAAGCAGGAAGCCCAACCCGTGAGGGTTGGAATCCCCCTCGGTTACGAGGAGGAGGAAGTCAAATGGGGTGCCTTGGGATCTCTCCATCTCCACAAAAAACAGCCGAGAGAGGCGACGCGGCTCTCTCGGCTGGTCGGCAAGGGGATCAGCGTCGCGTCGTCAGGGCCGGATGCGCACCCATCGCGTCTGAACGGGCTTGTGGCCGGGGCGGTGGCAGACCACGCTCAGCCAGCCCGGCGGCAGGCCGGTGGCGGCGAAGTCGCCGGAGCCGGCGATCCGCCGGGTGAGCGTCAGATGGGGAGTGCGCACATCGATGAGCGCGTCCTCCCCCGGGTACGGAAAGACGTGTCCCGCCACGTCGATGAGCCCGTCGCCGATCGTTATCTCCAGGTCGAAGGTGAGGCCCGCCACGACGAAGCGCACCAGATGGGAGCCTTCGTCATCGCGTACACCGCCGGCGGCGCCGCGGTCGGTGGGGCCGGCCGTCACCGCCCCGGGGACCCGGAGCCGGTAGGCGTCGCGTGCGGCGGCGGACACCTGGCCGGGGATCGGGTCGTTCCCGGAGGCCAACCGGAGGGCTGCCAGGAAATACTCGTCGTTGATCATTGCGCTGTCTCCTGTATTGAGATCAGAGTGCGCAGTTTTTCCAGGCACCGGGCCTTGGTCGGACCGATGCTGCCCACGGGCAGTCCGAGCCGTGACGCCATCTGCTGGTTGCCGAAGTCGACGGCGACCAGCTGGAGGAGTGAGCGGCAGGGCTCGTGCAGGTCGGAGACCGTCTTCCAGAGCAGGCGGCGGCCGTCGGCCTCCAGGACGGCGGACTCCGGGTCAGGGTCTTCGACGACCTCGAAGGAGGAGACCCCGGGACGATCTTTACGCAGCAGCAGGAGGGCTTCGCGGCGCACGGTCGTCACCAGCCAGGCCCCCACTCCGGCCGGATCCCTGATGCTCGGGAGGTGCTGCAGCAGGCGCAACCAGGAACCCTGGACCGCGTCCGCCGCGTCGGAGGGGCTCAGGCCGCACGCACGGGCCACCGCCCACATGCGCGGCCCGAACCTGGCCTCCAGCTCGTCCCAGGCCGTCCGGTCGCCCTCGGCCGCCGCTGCGAGCAGCTCCGCTGAATCGCGCATCGCGGCCTCCTTCCGTCCGGCACGAGTAGGCGATCATGCCTCCCCGTGATTGGCTGAGGACTGAGCGTAAACTCTACAGACTCGCCGGGATCAGAACTCCCAGATCCGGAATTTGCCGGGCCCGCTCAGATTCGAAGAGCCGTCTGGCGACCTCCCTGGCCGGCTCGCTCTTGGCCCCGTCCGCGACGGCCCCTGCCACCAGGGCGGTGGCGAACGACGTGCCGCTCCACGCCGCGTATCCCGCGAAGTCACCGCCGTCCAGGAAACTGCTGGTCAGCCAGTCGCCGCGGGCGCAGGCGTCCACCCAGATGCCGTAGCCGGAGTAGGGGGCGCGCTGCTCCTCCGCGGCGTCCACGGCGGCCACGCCCACCACGGAGGGCAGCGCCGCCGGCCAGAACGGCCGGTCGGACCCCGTGTTGCCGGCGCAGGCCACGGTCACCGTGCCGGGCAGCGCGGCGATGGCGTCTGACAGCAGCGGTGGCGGGCGGTCGTCGTAGGTGTGGCCGCCGAAGGAGAGGTTGAGCACCTGCGGAGGGCGCTCGCGCAGGCGGTGGAGGGCGCGGACGACGGTCGCCTCGTCGCCGATGCCGTCGCCGTCGAGCACCCGGTGCACGCTCAGCTCCGCGCCCGGGGCCCGCCGGGTCAGCAGGCCCGCGATGAACGTGCCGTGCCCCGCCTGCGCGCCCTCCGTCGCGTCGGCGCACTCGGGGGCGGTCTCGCCGTACCAGTCGCTGCCGGACCACCACGGGTGCTTGGCGATGCCGGTGTCGAGCAGCCCCACGACCACGCCCGAGCGGGACCGCCCCGGCTTGCGGGCGATGGGCGGAGTCGGAAAGGGTCTGGACGCGGGACCACCGAAGAACAGAGGCTGGCCGCGGAACACGTGGTTCGGCGACGCTCGCAGGCCCTGCTCGCGGAGTTCGGCGGTGATCTCGCAGGGGTCGGCGCCGGGCGACAGGTGGATCACGCAGACGCCGTCCGCCTCCGAGACCGCCTGGGTCCAGCGGGAGACGGCCGACAGCGCCGCGCGGTCGGTCAGCACCTGACCAGGCCGGATGAGCGACGCGCCGACAGATTGGATGTCCATGAGGCGGTATGTTTCCCCGCTGGTCCAACTGTCACATGCCACTCCCGCACCAAGTTGGTATGGCCCCCCTCTGGTGCCGGATAGCGACCGACGGTAGTCTCTCCCTAGTCACTTGTGATCATCCCGGGGCGAGGCCGTTGGGGAAGGCGCACCTCGTACCGAAACGGGAGGTCCGGTGTCTGCTCGTGGCGTCCTTTACGTCCACTCGGCTCAGCCCGCGCTGTGCCCTCATATCGAATGGGCAGTCGCGGGTGTCCTTGGCGTGCCCGTGGATCTGACGTGGACTCCGCAACCCGCCGCGCCCAACGTCGTGCGGGCCCAGGCGGAGTGGGATGGCCGCGCCGGCATCGCGGCGGCCATCGCCTCCTCGCTCATGGGCTGGCAGCGCCTCAGGTTCGAGATCACCGAGGACGCGTCACCGGGAGTGGACGGGTCCCGCCACGCCTACACGCCGACGCTCGGTGCCTTCACCGCGGTCATCGGCGCGGCCGGCGACATCATGATCCCCGAGGAACGGCTCCGGGCGGCGATGATGATGGCCGCGCAGGGGCGGTGCGTGCTGGAGGACGAGCTGGACAAGATGCTCGGCCGGCCCTGGGACGAGGAGCTGGAGCCGTTCCGGTACGCGGGCGACGGTGCGCCCGTCCGCTGGCTCCACGCCGCCGTCTGACCCTGCCCACGCCACGGGCGAACGTCACGCCCAAGAGGCCCCGCACCCACGCCGGTGCGGGGCCTCTTGGAAAGCACGGTGCGGGGCTTCTTGGGAAGCACGGTGCGGGGCCTCTTGGAAAGCACGCGATCGGCCCCGCACCCACGCCCGCGCGGGGGCCTCTTGGGAAGCACACGCGAACGGCCCCGCACCGATGCTCGGTGCGGGGCCGATCGTCAAAGAGCTACAGCGGGATGTTGCCGTGGGCGCCGCGGGCGGGCGTGGCCTGGGTGAGGAGCTTGGCGATGGCGCCGCGCGTCTCCGCGGGCTTGATCACCTCGTCGATGACCCCCAGCTCCCGGGCCCGGTCGAGCCCACCGGCCAGCTTCTCGTGCTCGGCGGCCAGCCGCTGCTCCAGCTCGGCCCGCTCCTCCTCCGGGGCGGCGGCCAGCTCGCGCCGCTTGAGGATGCGTACGGCCGCCACCGGCCCCATGACCGCCACCTCGGTGGTCGGCCAGGCGAACACCTTGGTGGCCCCCAGCGCGCGGGAGTTCATCGCGATGTACGCGCCCCCGTACGCCTTCCGGGTCACCAGCGTGACCCGCGGCACCGATGCCTCGGCGAAGGCGTGCAGCAGCTTGGCCCCCCGCCGCACGACCCCGTCGTGCTCCTGCCCGACCCCGGGCAGGTAGCCGGGAACGTCCACGAGGACAACCAACGGCACTCCGAAAGCGTCACACATGCGTACGAAGCGGGCGGCTTTCTCGGCGGACGTGGCGTCGAGGCAGCCGCCGAGCCGCAGCGGGTTGTTGGCGATCACACCGACCGTCCGGCCACCGAGGCGGCCGAGCGATGTGACGATGTTCGGTGCCCACTTGGGGTGCAGCTCGATGCCAGGCTCGTCGAGCAGGCCGTTGACCAGCGGCTTGACGTCGTAGGCGCGCCTCGCCGAGTCGGGCAGCAGCGTGGAGAAGTCCACTTCCTCGATTTCTCCCGTGCGCACCCGGCCCTGGTGGCCGAGGAGCGTGGCGAGCTGGCGCGCCTTGACGTACGCGTCGGTCTCGGTCTTGGTGACGACGTGCACGACGCCGCTGCGCTTGCTGTGCGGCTCCGGGCCGCCCAGCGCCGCGGAGTCGACGTTCTCGCCGGTGACGCTGCGGACCACGTCGGGGCCCGTGACGAAGATGCGGCCGGACTCGGCCAGGATGACGATGTCGGTCAGCGCGGGACCGTACGCGGCGCCGCCGGCGGCGGGGCCGACGACCACGGAGATCTGCGGCACCACGCCGGACGCCTTGGTCATGGCGGCGAAGACCCGCCCGACGGCGTGCAGCGACTCGACGCCTTCGGCGAGTCGCGCACCGCCGGAGTGCCAGATCCCGATGACCGGCACCCGTTCACGGACGGCCACGTCGTAGGCGTGCACGATGTGCTCGCAGCCCTCGCTGCCCATCGCGCCGCCCTGGAAGCGGGCGTCACTGCAGAAGGCGACGACGGGAACACCCTCGACGCGGCCCATGGCGGCCAGCACGCCGCTCTTGTCTTCGGAGCTGATCAGCCGCAGCGAGCCCTCGTCGAGCAGCGCGGTCAGGCGGACGGCTGGATCGCGGGGGTCGGCAGGCTCCTGTTCGGTGCCGTCGGTCGCTATCCCGTTGTCCAGCACGGTCATTTATGCCCCCTTAAACACGACGGCCACGTTGTGGCCCCCGAATCCGAACGAGTTGTTGACCGCGGCGATGTCTCCGTCGGGCAGGGGGCGGTTCTTCCCGTAGACCAGGTCGACCTCGATGCCGTCGTCGAGGTCGTCGAGGTTGATGGTCGCGGGGACGATCCGCTCCTGCAGAGCCTTGATGGTGAAGACGGACTCGATGCCGCCGGCCCCGCCGAGCAGGTGACCGGTCATCGACTTGGTCGAGGTCACGAGCGGGTGGGTGCCGATGGCCTTGGCCACGGCCTGCACCTCGCCGACGTCACCGGCAGGGGTGGAGGTGGCATGTGCGTTGACGTGCTTGATGTCGAGGCCGGTCAGGCCGGCGTCGTTGAGTGCCTGGGTCATCGCCATGATGATGCCCCGGCCCTCGGGCTCGGGCTGCGTGATGTGGTGGGCGTCGGCGGAGTAGCCGACCCCGGCGCAGTAGGCGTAGATTTTCGCGCCGCGCGCCTTCGCGTGCTCCTCGGACTCCAGCACCACGATGCCGGCGCCCTCACCGAGCACGAACCCGTCGCGGTCGCGGTCCCACGGCCTGGACGCGCCCTGCGGGTCGTCGTTGCGGGTGGACATGGCCCGCGCGGCGGCGAAGGCCGCCATGTTGAGCCCGTGGATGGCGGCCTCGGTGCCGCCGGCCACGACCACGTCGGCGCGGCCCACCCTGATCATGTCCATCGCGTGGCCGATCGCCTCGGCGCCGGACGCGCACGCCGACACGGTGGCGTGCACCCCCGCCTGGGCGCCCAGGTCGAGGCCGATCCAGGCGGCCGGGCCGTTGGGCATGAGCATCGGCACGGTGAACGGCGACAGCCGGTTCCAGCCGCGCTCACGCCAGGTGTCGTACGCGCTCAGCGTGGTGCTGATGCCGCCGATGCCGCTGGAGACCACGACGCCCAGCCGCTCCGGCGCGACCTCGGGGGCGCCGGCGTCCTGCCAGGCCTCCCGGGCGGCGACCATCGCGAACTGCTCGCTGCGGTCGAGCCTGCGGGCCTCCGGCCGCGGCAGCACCTCGGTGGGGTCGACCGCGGCCGTCCCCGCGAACTTCACGGGGACGGAGTCGATCCAGTCCGTGGTGAGGGTCTCGACACCCGACTGACCGGCGAGGAGCGCCGTCCAGGTCGAGGTGACGTCTCCACCGACGGGCGTCGTCGCGCCAAGCCCGGTGACGACGACACGTACCCGGTTCGCACTCACGTTTCGCGCTCCTTGCTAGTCAGAATGATGACTTCTCAGCCCTGGATGAAGTTGAGGACGTCCTTGACCGTCTTCAGGTTCTTGAGCTGGTCGTCCGGGATCTCGACGCCGAACTCGTCCTGGGCGGCCACGGCGATCTCGACCATGGACAGGGAGTCGATGTCGAGGTCGTCGACGAAGCTCTTCTCGGGGGTCACGTCCGAGGCCGGGATGCCGGTGATCTCGTTGATGATCTTGCCGAGGCCGTCAAGAATGTCCTGCTCGGTGGCAGCCATGTCGCTGGTTCTCCTTTTGATTTCTGGGTTCTGCACGGCTGTGCCGTACAAGCTCTGGATGGTAGTGCGAGGGGAGGCTAAGGGATCTCGATGACCTGCCCGGCGTAGGTCAGCCCCGCGCCGAAGCCGAGCAGCAGCGCGAGACCGCCGGAGCGGACCTCGCCGCGCTCCAGCATGCGCGAGAGCGCCAGCGGGATCGAGGCGGCCGAGGTGTTGCCGGCGTTGACGATGTCGCGGGCGATCACGGCGTTGTCGGCGCCCAGCTTACGGGCGATGGCCTCGATGATGCGCAGGTTGGCCTGGTGGGGCACGAACGCCGTCAGCTCCGACGGGTCCACGCCCGCGCGCTCGCAGGCCTCGAGCGCCACCGGGTGGAGCGCGGTGGTCGCCCAGCGGAACACCGTCTGGCCCTCCTGGCGGAGGAAGTTCTGGCGGTCCTGGATGGCGATCGCCTCGGACTTGTCGCCGGAGCTGCCCCACACCACGGGGCCGATGCCGGGGGTCTCGGAGGGACCCACCACCGCGGCGCCCGCGCCGTCGGCGAAGATCACGGCGGTGGACCTGTCGGTCCAGTCGATCCACTGCGACAGCTTCTCCGCGCCGATGACCAGCACGTGGCGGGCCGAGCCCGCGCGTACGGCGGCGCTCGCGGTGCCGAGGGCGTAGCAGAACCCGGCGCAGGCGGCGTTGACGTCGAACGCGCCGGGCGCCTTGATGCCGAGCCGGTGGGCCACGACGGCGGAGGCGTTGGGGATCTGGGTCTCGAGCGTGCAGGTGGCCACGATGACCAGGTCGACCTCTTCGGGCGACAGGCCGCTCGCGGCCAGCGCCTTGCCGCCGGCGATGGTGGCCATGTCCTCGAGGGACTCGCTGTCGGGAGCGACGCGGCGCTCCTTGATGCCGACCCTGGACTGGATCCACTCGTCGTTGGTGTCGATGTTCTTGGCCAGGTCGTCGTTGGTGACGACGTTGGCCGGCTGGTAGTGGCCGAGGGCCAGGATCCTGCCGCCAGGGGCGACGTCGGGAATCTTCACTTGGTCAGCTCCCTGGCCGCGTCGAGGTCGTCGGGGGTCTTCAGCGCCACCGTCTGCACGCCGGACAGGCCGCGCTTGGCCAGGCCGGTGAGCGTGCCGCCGGGCAGGAGCTCGATCATCTTCGTGACGCCGAGCCCGGCCATGGTCTCCATGCAGGCGCCCCACCTGACGGGGCTGCTGATCTGCCTGACCAGCCGATCCACGAACTCGGCGCCGGAGGCGACCGCCTGGCCGTCGGAGTTGGACAGGAGCGTGACGGTGGGGTCGGCGGGGGCCACGTTGGCGGCGGCCTCGCGCAGGCTCTCCACGGCGGGGGCCATGTGGCGGGTGTGGAAGGCGCCCGCGACCTTCAGCGCGATGAGGCGGGCACGGGTCGGCGGGTCGTCCTTGAGCGCGGCCAGCTGCTCCAGCGTGCCGCCCGCGACGATCTGGCCGGCGCCGTTGATGTTGGCGGGGGTCAGGCCGTGCTTCTCGAGGGCGGCCAGCACGTCGTCCTCGACGCCGCCGAGCACGGCGGTCATGCCGGTCTCGGTGACCGCGGCGGCCTTGGCCATGGCCTGGGCGCGCTCGCGGATCAGGGTGAGCGCCTGCTCGGGGGTGAGCACCCCGGCCAGCGCGGCGGCGGCGAACTCGCCCACGCTGTGGCCCGCGAGCACGTCCGGCGTCGCGCCGAGCACCTCGGCGGAGGCCAGCGCGGCGGCCACGAGGAGCGGCTGGGCGACGGCGGTGTCACGGATCTCGTCGGCGTCGGCGGTGGTCCCGTAGGCGATCAGATCGAGCCCGACGACCTCCGACCAGGCGCCGAGTCTGTCGGCCACACCGGGGAGCTCGAGCCAGGGAGAAAGGAAGCCTGGCGTTTGGGCACCTTGGCCCGGAGCGACGAGTACAAGCACAAAACCCACCTTGCCCTGTAGAACTCCGACACGCGGATAATGATCCGCACGAACTTCGTCCGGGGGGTTTTGTAGGAAGCCTACAGTGGGGATTTCGGCGACATTACGTTAGGGCGCGCCACATTTCGGCGCTCTCCGCCAACCGGCCGAGAATCAGGCCGACCTGGAGCGTGAAGGCGGACCTGCCCTCCGTGGGCTGGTAGCCGGTCAGCTCCGTGATCTTCTTCAGGCGGTAGCGGACGGTGTTGGGGTGGACGAACAGCAGCCGCGCCGTCGCCTCCAGCGAGGTGCCCTGCTCCAGGTACGTGGCGAGGGTGTCGAGCAGGGGCGTGCCGGCGAGCGGCAGGTAGACGTTCTCGATGAGCTGCTGCCTGGCGTCGTCGTCGCCGTCGAGCGCCCGCTCGGCCAGCAGGTCCTCGGCGTGCACCGGCCGGGGCGCGTCGGGCCAGCCGGAGGACGCCTTCAGCCCGGCCAGCGCCGCCCTGGCGGACCTGGCCGCGGCGTGCAGGTCGGGGACCTCGGGGCCGATGACGATGGGGCCCATCCCGAAGCGGTGCACGACCTGCTTGGCCGCGTCGTTGACGCTGTCGGCGCCGCCCACGATGACGATCAGCCGGTCGGCCTGCACGCCGGCCAGCAGGTCCATGCCGATGCGGCGGCCCTTCTCCCGCAGCCCGTCGATGACCGCGCGGGGGTCGTCGACGGGGGCGTGGCCGGCGATGACGACCACGGGGGAGGAGGTCCAGCCGAGCGCGGCCGCCCAGGAGTGCAGGCCGTCGTCGACCTCGCCGCGGACGAGGGCGTCCACGATGAGGGCCTCGAGCCGGGCGTCCCACGAGCCCCTGGCCTCGGCCTCGCGGGCGTAGACGTGGGCGGCGGCGAAGGCGACGTCGCGGGTGTAGCGGAGCATGGCCTGCTGGAGCTGGTCCTCGCCGCTCGGCGCGGCCAGCTCGTGGGCCTGCGCCTCGACCACCTCGACCACGACTCTGACGATGTCGACGGTCTGCTGCAGCGAGATGGACCGCTTGAGCTCGCGCGGAGCCGTGCCGAAGAACTCGATGCTGGGGGTGGGGCGGTCCTCGCCGGCGATCGAGAACCACTCGACGAACGCCGCGATGCCGGCCTGGGCCACGAGCCCCACCCACGACCGGTCCTCCGCGCTGAGCGCGCGGAACCACGGCAGCTGCTCCTCCATGCGAGCCATCGCCGCCGTGCCGAGCGAGCCCATGGCCCGCTCGAGCCTGCGTGTGGTGTCCTCCCGGGTCCGGTCTGTCACGCCTTCTAGAGTGCCAGCTCCGTCCGGATGACCGCGACGGCCGTTCTCCCGGGGCCCGGCGACCGGCGTCGGATGACCGCGACGGTCGTTCTCCTGGGGCCCGGCGACCGGCGTCAGATGACCGCGACGGCCGTGATGAGGCCGATCGCGACGTGCGTGACCGCGAGCAGCCGCGCGCCCGGCTGCAGCTCGGGCTCCTTCACGAGGTCGCGTACGGAGATGCCGACGATCCGGTCGAACAGCAGCATCGCCACGGTCTGCACCACGATGCCGACCAGGCCGAACACCGCCGTGCCCGCCAGCCCCTCGGCCAGCCGGCCGCCGGAGGACCAGATGGAGGCGGCCACGATCAGGCCGACGGCGGCCAGGGCGGAGGTGGCGAGCAGGGTGGCGTTCGGGTTGCGCTGGGTGCGGATGATCTCGCTCAGCTTGCCGGGGGTGGCCCAGTCGATCACGTAGAAGCCGACGATCATCAGGATCACGCCGACGGCGGCGTACGCGGCGATGGCGCCCGAGCCGCGGGCGAGGGTCTCGAGAAGAGTCACGTTGATTCCTATCGGGGGATGCGGTGGGGAGTCAGGCGATGCGGTGGGGGACGAACGAGGAGGTGTCATCGGTGATCAGGCCGGTCGTCTCCCTGATACCCAGCCCGGCGGCCTCGTCGGCGACCACCCAGGCGCCGAGCACCGGCCGCTGCCCCTCGAACTGGGGCAGCGCCTCGAAGCCCTGGAAGACGTACCCCTCCTGGCCGTAGACGCCCGGCGTCTCCTGGGTGCCCTCGGGGGTGACGATGCGCATGGAGGCGCCCTCCCTGCCCAGCAGCGGCTTGGCGATGTAGGAGGTAAGGTCGCGCGGGCCGTCGAGGTAGGCGGGCAGCAGGTTGGGGTGGCCGGGGTTGAGGTCCCACAGGATCGCCAGCAGCGCCTTGTTGGACAGCAGCGTCTTCCACAGCGGCTCGATCCAGGTGGAGTGCCGTACGGCGTGCCGCCCGAAGTCGTCGGCCAGCATCCACTCCCACGGGTAGAGCTTGAACGCCGAGCGGATCACGCGGTTCTCGACGTCCACGAAGCGGCGGTTGAGGGAGTCCCAGCCGATGTCCTCCATGGCGACGGCGACGGTCTGCAGGCCCGCCTGCTCGGCGGTCTCCTGCAGGTAGGCCACGGTCATGGCCTCCTCGCCCGTCTCGTCCATGTTCGTGAACGCGAAGTGGGTGGGCCCGGGCGGCAGCCGCATCTCGCGCCAGCGCTCGATGAGCCGCTCGTGCACGGAGTTCCACTGGTCGGCGCCCGGGTGGACGTCCTGCAGCCAGAACCACTGCACGACCGACGACTCCACGAGCGAGGTCGGCGTGTCCGCGTTGTACTCCAGCAGCCTCGCCGGCCCGGTGCCGTCGTAGCGCAGGTCGAAGCGGGCGTACAGGTGGGCGTCGCGGCGCTCCCATGAGCGCGCCACCTCGTCCCACGCCCACTCGGGGATCGCGAAGTCGGCGAAGCGCCGGGCCGAGACCACGTGCTCGACGGCGCGCAGGCACATCTCGTGGAGCTCCTCGACCTGCTCCTCCAGCGCCTCGACCTCGTCCATGGAGAACACGTAATGGATGGACTCGTCCCAGTACGGTCTGCTCAGCCCCGACGGGTGCGCCGCCCGGTGGTAGGCCAGGCCCTGGCCCTCGATCGTCTTCTCCCAGCCGTCCCTGGGAGTGCCATGCTCACGACGCACCGGTCAGCTCCCGCCGCCCCAGTGGTTGCCGAAGCCGCCCCGTTGGATCTCTTTCCCGTTGCGGGTGGAGATGTTCACGTCAGAGGGCCGGTACGTGGTGCCGCCGCGCACCTTGTTGCCCGACCTGGTGCCCCCGTAGTACCACATGTACGCCCCGCGCGAACCGCCGTAGTAGTGGTACGAGCCGTTGTCGTCATCGTCGCAGTAGTCGTCGTCGACGACCTCGTACGTGCCGTCGTCCAGCTGGATGACGCAGTCCGCGGTGACGTCGTCGTCATCCTGGGTGGCCGCGCAGTACCCGACCAGCATGATGGACAGAACACCGAGAATGGTCAGCGGGATGGCCTTGGACGCCTTGCGCGCGGGCGGTGGCGGCGTGGGATGGGTTTGCGGAGGTTGTGCCATCAAGATCCTGCTTTCATGGGCCGCTCAGCCTATCGGCGGCCCTCGTCCCCGTTCAATCCTGTAGTCGTGGCCCCGAGGTATGTTCGCTCACATGGAACCGGTTGAGGCCCTGCGCGAGATCGCCTTCCTGCTGGAGCGCGCCGGAGAGCCCACGTACCGCGTACGTGCCTTCCGTCGCGCCGCCCAGGTCGTCACCGACCTGCCCAGGGACGAGCTCGTGCGGCTGGCCCGCACCGGCGGTCTCGGCGACCTGCCCGGCATCGGGAAGGTCACCGCCCTTGTGGTCAACGAAAGCCTCGATGGGCAGGTTCCTACATATTTGCGGCGGTTGCGGGCGACCGACGGCGTGCAGCTCGACGAGGAGACGCAGGCGCTGCGCGGCGCGTTGAAAGGCGACCTGCACAGCCACTCCGACTGGTCGGACGGCGGCTCGCCGATCGAGGAGATGGCCGAGGCGGCCCGCGGGCTCGGCCACGACTACCTGGCGCTGACCGACCACTCGCCCCGCCTGACCGTGGCCAAGGGCCTCTCGGCCGAGCGCCTGGAACGCCAGCTCGACGTGGTGGCCGAGCTGAACGAGCGGCTGGCCCCGTTCCGGATCCTGACCGGCATCGAGGTGGACATCAACACGGACGGCTCCCTCGACCAGTCACCCGACCTGCTGGAGCGGCTGGACGTGGTGGTGGCCAGCGTGCACTCCAAGCTGCGCATGGACGGCGACGAGATGACCCGCCGCATGGTCACCGCCATCGCCAACCCCCTGGTGGACGTGCTCGGCCACTGCACGGGGCGGGTGGTGAAGGCCGGCGGCAGGCGCGGCGAGCGCCGCCCGGAGTCGTCGTTCGACGCCGAGCTGGTCTTCGAGGCCTGCCGGCAGTTCGCGGTCGCGGTGGAGGTCAACTCCCGGCCGGACCGGCTGGACCCGCCCAAGAGGTTGATGCGGCTGGCGTACGAGATGGGGTGCGTGTTCGCGATCGACTCCGACGCGCACGCGCCCGGGCAACTCGACTGGCAGCACCACGGCTGCGAACGGGCCGCGCGGTGCGGCATCGAGGCCGACCTCGTCGTCAACACCTGGCCGCTGGAGCGGCTGCTCGGCTGGACGGCCGCCTGAGCGTCACCTGCCTATTTGCCGACCCCGTCGGCGAGGCCCCTGACGATGTAGCGCTGGCCGAGGAAGAACAGCAGGACCACGGGGAGCGCCGCGATCACCATCCCGGCGAAGACGACCGGGTACTCGGTGCCGTGCTTGCTCATCAGGCTGGTCAGGCCCACAGGGAGGGTCTGCACGCCGGTGCCGCTGGTGAAGATCATCGCGAAGAGGTACTCGTTCCAGGTGAAGAGGATGTGCAGCAGCACCGTCGAAGTCAGGATCGGCTTGCACATCGGCAGGATGATCCGCCAGAACGCCGTCCACCGGCCCGCGCCGTCCATCTCGGCCGCCTCGTCCACCTCGCGGGGCAGGTCGATCATGTACGCCCGGATGAGGAAGGTCGTGAACGGGACGCGGAAGGCGGTGTAGAGGATGAGCAGCGCCCAGAACGTGTTGTACAGCCCCATCGCCTGGAACATCTTCACCAGCGGCACGAGCGCCACGGTGGGGGCGAGCATGAGCCCGCCGAGTATCGCCGCCGTGAGCGTCCGGTTGAGCGGGACGTTCACGCGGGTGAGGCCGTAGGCGGCCCACGCGCTGACGAACACCGTGGCGACCGTCGAGGTCAGCGTGACCAGCACGCTGGTGGTCAGGTAGTCGCTGACGCCGCGGTTCCACGCCTTCTGGTAGTTCTCGAAGCTCCAGTGCAGGGGCAGCGCGAACGGGTCGCCGAACAGCTCGGCGTTGGTCTTGAACCCGTTGAGGGTCATCCACAGCAGCGGATAGACCACGACGACCGCGAGGGCCAGCAGGAAGGCCCACATGAAGACGCGGGCGATCACCGCGAGGAAGCTCAGGCGCGTCACCATTCCACCCTTCTCCTGCGGGTGACCCACAGCTGCGCCACCGCGATGCCGAGCGTGATCACGAACAGGACGGTCGCGACCGCGGCGGCGTAGCCGAAGTTGTTGCGGACGAACCCGCTGCGGTACAGCCAGGTGCCCAGCACCTGCGTCGAGTTGTTCGGCCCGCCGGCGGTCATCACCATGACCTCGTTGAACACCTGGAACGCGCCCGAGATGGTGACGATCGCCATGAGCCCGGTCATCTCGCGCACGAGCGGCACCGTCACGTGGACGAACCGGCGGATCGGGCCGACGCCGTCGATGGCGGCGGCGCCGTAGATCTCCGAGGGGATGCGCTGGATCGCGACCGCGAACAGCAGCGTGGAGTAGCCGAAGCCCTGCCACTGGCTCATCGCGATGATCGCCGACATGGCCGTGCTCTCCTGGCCCAGCCATGCCTGGGCGAACCGGCCCAGGCCGACGGCCTTGAGCGCGTGGTTGAGCGGGCCCAGGTTCGGCTCGTACACGAAGTAGAACAGCAGCCCCGCGACGGTCAGCGAGATCGCCGAGGGGATGAAGTAGACCGCGCGCAGGCCGCGCCGCCAGCGCTCGCTGCCGATGCTCTCGATGAGCGCGGCGAGCAGGAGCGCGCCGAACACCTGGAACACGATGGAGACCACCGCGTACAGCGCGTTGTTGCCCAGCGACGACCAGAACACCGGGTCGTCGACGAGCTTGGCGTAGTTGTCGAGCCCGACGTATTCCTGGCTGCCGCTGTAGATGTCCCACTTGAGCGTGCTGAACTGCAGGTTCTGCACGAGCGGCAGGTAGACGAACACTCCGACCAGCACGAGGGCGGGCAGGACCCATACGAGCCTGAGCGTGGCGCGCACGTGCGGACTCCCTACTTGGCTTCGGCCGAGGCCCGGCGCACGCTTTCGAGCACCTGCTCGGCGGTCTTGCCACCGCTGACGATCGCCTCGCCGCCGGCCAGCCACGCGTCCGCCACCTCGGGCACGGTGACCATGTCGAGCCAGATGGCCAGCTTCGGCGCCTTGTTGACCAGCTGGACGCCCTCGTAGACGGCCTTGCTGGAGGTCTCCGGCGTGACCGCGCCGACGACCGTGCTGGGCTGCCCGTACGGCGGCGCGGACAGCGTCCTGGCGTTCTGCGCGCTCGTGGCGAACTTCATGAAGTCGACGGCCAGCGCCACCCTGGGGGACCTGGCGTTGACCAGGTAGCCCTCGGGCGAGCCCTCCAGCACCGCCGGGTCGCCGGGGTGGTCGCCCGGGACCGGGAGCTGGAAGATGCCGAAGTCCGCGGGCTTGAGCTCGCCCGACGTCGCGTTGTCGAACTCCAGGATCTCCTGGTAGTACATGGCGGCCTTGCCGTTGGCGAAGGCCTCCTGCGCCGAGGAGTAGAGCACGCCGTTCGTGCCGCTCTTCGTGTCGGTGCACTGGTCGACCAGCGTCTTGAACTGGTTGAGCGCGGTGACGTAGCCCGGATTGTCCAGCTTGGCGGTGGCCGGGACGAAGTCGGCCTGGAGCACGGCGTCCGGCACGTTGTAGGCGAACAGCTGCTGCAGGTAGTGCAGGGCGGGCCAGCCGTCCTTGTTGCCGAAGGCGACGGGCTCGTACCCGGCCTTGCGCAGCGGGCCGCAGGCGGCGACGAGGTCCTCGAACGTCTTCGGCACCTCGACCCCGGCCTTGGCGAAGGCGCTCTTGCTGTAGCCCATGAACTTGCCGTTGCCGTACAGCGGGATCCCGTAGTTCTTGCCGTCGCGGGCGAAGGCGGCCAGCGAGCCGGGGCTGAACGTCCTGCCCCACTCCGTGTCCGGGCCGATCACCTTGGTGAGGTCGGCGGCGCGTCCGCCGCGGATGTAGTTGTCCGCCCAGTTGCCGGTCCAGGTGAAGTAGACGTCGGGCAGCGCGTCCGAGGCCGTGAGCGTCTTGAGCTTGTCCTTGACGCTCTGGTCGGTCTCCTGGATCAGCTCGATCTTCACCTGCGGGTGCTTCTTCCGGTACTCGGCCGCGAGGTTCTCGAAGTAGGGGCCTGTCGGGTCGCCGGCGAACTTGGTGAGGATGCTCAGCGTGCCGGAGAACTCCGGCGTGGCGGCGGCGTCGGCCGCCGGGGCCTGCTCGGGCTGGCCGCCTGAGCAGGCGGCCAGCGTGAGTGTCCCGAGGAGTGCCGCGAACGTCGGCAGTGCGCGAGGGCGCATGGGCATCCTTTCTCTTTCAGGAACGCCTTTGGTGTTGGCCGACCTTACAGCTCGTCTGATACCGGTACCAGCCCTAGTCGCCAAGATCTTTTCTGATCACCCTGAAGTCGCTGGTTGTTTGACGAATCAAGCGCTTCTATGTCAACGTGACTGCCGCGTGATACCGGTATCAGATCGGTCGCGCGACATTTCCCCGGAAAGGATGCGAAGATGCTCGGGTTCAACGAGCCGGAATTTCTCTCCCAGGTGACGAGCGCGGTGGGCCTGCGCCCACGGATCGAGGAGCTGGTCGACCGGCTCGTGGACGAGGGGTTCAAGCACGTGCTCCTCGTCGGCGCCGGCGGCACCTACGCCCAGATGTGGCCGTACGAGCACCTGGCCCGGCGCAGCTCGACGCTCGACGTGCGCGCCGCGATCGCCGCCGAGCTGATCGTCTCCGGTGACGCCCGCCTGGGCGAGGACACCGTGGCGATCTTCACCTCGGTCTCCGGCACCACCGACGACACCGTCCGCGCGATCGAGTACTGCAGGTCCAGGGGAGCCTTCACGGTCTCCTTCACCGGCCACCCCGACTCGCCCGTGGCCACGAAGGTGGACGCGGCGCTCGTCTCGCAGCCCAAGACCTGGCCCTTCGACATGCAGCTGCTGCTGTTCATGACCCGGCTGCTCGCGCGCCGGGGCGAGTTCGACGGGTACGAGAGGTTCGCCGCCGAGTTCGAGGGCGTCCCGGGGATCCTCGTCGAGGTCGCCAGGCAGGCCGAGCCGGTCGCCGCCGCGTTCGCCGAGGCCCACAAGGACAGCGGCTACCACTTCCTCGTCGGCGGCGGGAACCTCTGGGGGTTCACGTACCTCTACTCCATGTGCATCCTCGAGGAGATGCAGTGGCTGCGCACGACCAGGGTGCACAGCGCGGAGTTCTTCCACGGCTCGCTCGAGCTGCTCGAAGAGGACACCAGCGTGATCATCTTCCAGGGTGAGGACGAGACGCGGCCGCTCACCGACCGCGCCGAGGCGTTCGCCCGGCGCGTCTCCAAGGACGTCACCGTCTTCGACACCCGCGACTACCCGCTCACCGGGATCAGTCCCGAGTTCCGCGGCCTGCTCGCGCCGCTCGTGCTCGACACCGTGCTGAGCCGCGTCAGCAAGCACCTGGAACGGGTCCGGGACCACTCCCTCGACCTGCGCCGCTACTACCGGGTCATGGACTACTGAGGCCCGCATGCGAGTGCTCGGCTTCGGCGACAACATCGTCGACCGGTTCATCGACCGCGGCGTCGACTACCCCGGCGGCAACAGCGTCAACGTCGCCGTCTACGCCCGCCGCCTCGGCCTCGAGTCGGCCTACCTGGGCGTCTTCGGCGACGACTCGCTCGGTGGCTTCCTGCGGGAGTCGATCGCCGCGGAGGGGGTCTCGATCGACGCCTGCGTCGTTCGGGAGGGCGAGAGCGGCGTCTCGCACCTGCGGGTCGACGACGGCGACCGCGTCTTCCTCGGCTGGAACGGCGGCGGCGTCACCGTACGCGAGCCACTCGTGCTCGACGACGGCCTGCTCGGCTACGCAGGCGGCTTCGACCTCGTGCATTCGAGCGTCTACTCCCGCAGCGAGCCCGAACTGCCGAAGCTGGCCGAGCTCCGCACGCTGGTCAGCTTCGACCTGTCCAGCGAGGAGGAGTACCGGCGCCCCGCCTACCTCGACCGCGTCTGCCCGCACGCCGATCTCGTGCTGCTGTCCTGCTCCGACCTCGACGCGGCCGCCACCGGCGACCTCCTGGCCGAGGCGGTACGGCGGGGCGCCCGGCTCGCGGTCGGCACCCGCGGCGTGGACGGCGCCATCGCCCACGACGGCCACGCCCTGGTGAGCGCTCCCGCCCGGCGCGCCGACGGCATCGTCGACACGATGGGCTGCGGCGACGCCTTCCTCGCCGGGTTCGCCGTCTCGCTGCTGCGGGACGGCTGGACCTCCGAGGCCCGGCCGGGGCTCGGCCCGATCGCCCGGGCGCTGGCCCTGGGGGCGGAATCGGCCCGCGACCAGTGCTTCGTCGAGGGCGCCTTCGGCCGCGGCCGGCTGACTACGATGTGATGGGCCGATCAGGAACGGGGGACGGGATCCATGCCAGCTGACCGTGGCCAGGGGCCGACGATCTCCGAGGTCGCGGCCGAGGCCGGCGTGGGCCGCGCCACGGCGGCCCGTACGCTCGGCGGCTACGGATACGTCAGCCCGGAGCTGCGCGCGCGGGTGCTCGCGGCGGCCGAGAAGCTCGGCTACCGCGCCAACGCGCTCGCGCGCAGCATGTCGACGGGCGTGAGCCACACCCTGGGCGTGATCGTGGCCGACATCGGCAACCCGTTCTTCGCGGGGTTGCTGCGGGGGATCTCCGACAGCGCGCGGGCGCGGGGGTTCGACGTGATCGTGCTGAGCACGTACGAGGACCTGCAGGAGGAGATCGCGGCCACCAACGTGCTCATCGACAAGCGGGTCGACGGCGTCATCGTCGCGTCGGCCGCGCTCGACCGCGACCAGGTCGCCCACATCAGGGCGGCCATGGACCGGGGCATCCCCGTCGTGCTCGTCGACCGCGCGGTGGCCGCCCTCGACCTCGACGCGGTGGTCATCGACAACCGCGACGCGGCCCGTGAGGCGGTCGAGGTGCTGATCGCGGCCGGTCACCGTCGCGTCGGGTTCGTGTGGGGGCCGCCGGTGGCGCGGCCGCCGTCGACCAGGCGCGAGCTGCTGGCGGCGGCCTCGCGCAACCTGTGGACCGACGGCGAGCGGTTGCGGGGCTACCTCGACGCGCTCGACGACGCGCACATCCCGTTCGATCCCGAGCTGGTGATGGTCGGGCCCAAGACGGAGGCGCGGGTGGTGGGGGAGGTCGGCCGCATGCTCGCCCTCCCCGACCGGGTCACCGCCGTGTTCTGCACGGAGACGGACGGCATGACCGGCTCCCTGCGCGCCCTGCGCCAGGCGGGGCTGTCCTACCCGGACGACGTGGCGCTGATCGGGTTCGACGACAGCGCGTGGGCGGCGGTCATGGACCCGCCCCTGACGATGATCGCCCAGCCGGTGCACCAGCTCGGCGCCAAGGCGGCCGAGGTACTCCTCGACATCCTGGGCGGCGCCGAGCCGGCCCGCACCATGCACACCCTCCGCTCCGAGCTCATCCAACGCGCCTCGGTGGCCTCACCCCCGGAATGATCGTTCCACGCTGGAAACGCAATCGATCGATTTCGAAAGCGAATGTCAGCGGTACGATGGCGCAGGAAATCGCGCGGAACCGGAAGGAGCCCCCACGTGCTGGCCGAGGAGCGACACGGGGCGATCTTGCAGGAGCTGAGCCGCAAGGGCTCGGTCAAGGTCGCCGATCTGGCCGCCAGGCTCGGCGTCTCGGCCGTGACCATCCGGCACGACGTGCGGGAGCTGGCCGGGCGGGGGCTGCTCGTCCGGGTGCACGGCGGGGCCGTGTCGATTCCGGAGGCGCCGGCGCGGGAGAGCGAGGATCCGGCCGCGGGCGAGCGGAAAAGGGAGCGCGAGCCGTACGTGCTCGGCATGCTCGTGCCGCAGACCGCGTACTACTTCCCGGCGGTGATCAGGGGCGCGCAGGCGGCCGCGCGCGAGCTCGGCGTGCGGATCAGCCTCGCGGTCTCCCGCTACGACCTGAAGGAGGACCGCCGCCAGGTGGCGCAGCTGCTGTCGTCCGGCGTGGACGGCCTGTTGCTGACGCCGAGCGAGAACCCCACGCTCTCGCTCGCCACGGAGCAGTGGGCCAACGAGCTCGACCTGCCCGTGGTGCTGGTCGAGCGGAAGGCGGGCTGGTCGATGCCGGCGGTGGAGCAGGTGGCGACCGATCACGCGTACGGCGCCTATCTGGCCACATGCCATCTCGCCCGGCTGGGACACGAGCGGGTGGCGCTGCTCGCCTGCGAGAGCAGGACCACCCCGTGGATCCGCGAGGGACACGAGCTCGCCCAGCGCACTCTCGGCCTGCGGGAGGGGCCCGTGCGCATGTTCCCACGGGCCGCCGTGGGCGCTCCGGCGGGGATGGACGAGCACGCCGACGACTTCCTGGACGCCTTCAGGGAGGAGGGCGTGCGCGCCGCGCTCGTGCACAACGACATGGACGCCCTTTCCCTGGTCAGGCAGCTTCGCGGCCGCGGCGTCTCGATACCCGAGGATCTGGCGATCGTGACCTACGACGACGAGGTCGCCTCCCTCGCCGACATCCCCCTGACCGCCGTGTCGCCGCCCAAGGAGGAGGTGGGGGCCGCGGCCGTGCGGATGCTCGTCGATCGGCTGGACGATCCGGGCAGGCCGCTGTGCGGTCTGCTGCTGCGGCCGAGCCTGCGGATCCGGGCGTCGTGCGGCGCGACGCAGGCATAGGCACTTTCGTTTTCTTTCGTTTTTCCTGCTTGTGACGCGATCGTAACGTATCGCTGCTTCGGGATGCATTGACAGGCTTCATGCGAAACAAAATGATTGCACCAATCTTCACTTCCCTCCCTGGACGGTGCATATGAAGCCTCGATGCCTGCGGATCACCGCCCTGCTCGCGGGCGCTGTCGTCTCGCTGTCGGCACTGGCCGCCTGCGGGGGCACGGATCCGGGTGCCTCCGACGCGAAGCCGGGGGCGGACGTCATCACCTTCCGCTCCTTCGTCAAGGCATCCGACGTCGTCACCGCCGCCTTCAACAAGACGCACAAGGACTTCCAGGTCAAGTGGGAGAACGTGCCGAGCGGCGGCGACTACTACACCAAGCTCGCCAGCTCGGTGAAGGCCGGCAATGTCCCCGACGTGGCCATCGTCGAGTACAACCAGCTGCCCGACGTGGTCAGCCAGGGCGAGCTGGAGGACCTCACCGAGACCGCGGGCCCGGTGGTCGCCAAGACCTTCCCCGCCCAGGTCCAGCAACTGGTGAACCTCGGAGGCAAGACCTGGGGCATCCCTCGCGACGTCGCCCCGCTGATGTTCTTCTACCGCAAGGACTTCTACGACAAGCACAAGCTGGAGCTGCCGAAGACCTGGGACGACTACGCGAAGCTGCTCGCGGACGTGAAGAAGGCCGACGCGAAGGCGCGCGGCGGGATCTTCGCGACCGCCGACGCCGGCGTGCTGGCCGCGCTTTCCTGGC
Organism: Nonomuraea sp. NPDC004186; assembly: GCF_053603495.1. Classification (NCBI taxonomy): domain Bacteria; kingdom Bacillati; phylum Actinomycetota; class Actinomycetes; order Streptosporangiales; family Streptosporangiaceae; genus Nonomuraea; species Nonomuraea sp. NPDC004186. Next base: position 39,621 of record NZ_JBSGFQ010000076.1, read on the forward strand.
AGGCCGGTGGCCGGTGGTACGGCACCGAGGGCCAGTCGTGGAAGGTCTCCATCGACGACGAGCCGTCCAAGAAGATGGCCGCGTACTGGAACGACCTGGTCCTTAAGGGGGTGGTCGGCACGTACAACTCGACGAGCGACGATGCCTTCTTCCAGGCCGTGCAGAAGGGCCAGGTCGTCTCCTACATCTGCGCGAACTGGTGCGCGGGGGCCCTCCAGTCCACCGTTCCCGACCAGAAGGGCAAGTGGGCCATCGCGGCGGTGCCGAGCTGGGGCGGCCAGCCGGCCTCCGCGATGCTGGGCGGCTCGGCCTTCACCGTCCCCAAGGGCGCCAAGCACCCTGAGCAGGCTCTCGAGTTCATCAAGTGGATCACCACGGATCCCGAGGGCATGAAGGCCTGGCTGTCCAGCGGCACCAGCAGCATGCTCCCGGCCGCGCCGGCCCTGCTGCCGGCCACCAGCGCCTTCAAGACCGACTTCTACGGGGGCCAGGACATCTTCTCCGTCGTCTCCAAGGCGTACGAGTCGATCCCGGCCGGCTGGACGTGGGGGCCGAGCGCCGGCGTGACCGGGACGGCGATCTCCGACTCGCTCGGCAAGGTCGCCGGCGGCGAGGTGAAGCTGGCCGACGTGCTCACGAGCACCCAGCAGGCCACCGTGGCGGACTTCAAGAACCGCGGCCTGAGCGTCGCCCAGTAGTGCCCACTTCCCCCCTTCAAGGAGATGCCGTGGCGACCCGTCCGGCCCGCGGGCAGGGGCGCACCGCCGCCCTGCTCGTCGGCCCGTTCCTCCTGCTGTTCCTCGCCTTCTCCGTCGCGCCGCTGGTGTACGCGGCGTGGCTCAGCCTGTTCACCGAGCGCAGCTCCGGCCTCGGCTTCGGCGGCGTCGAGACCTTCTTCGTCGGCCTCGGCAACTACGCCCGGGCGCTCGGCGACGCGGCGTTCCGGGACAGTTTCCTGGTCATCGCGACCTACGTCCTGCTGTACATCCCGGTGATGATCGGGGGTGCGCTCCTGCTCGCCCTGCTCCTCGACTCGGCCATGGTCCGGGCGAAACGCTTCTTCCAGCTCGGTCTCTTCCTGCCGCACGCCGTACCGGGGCTCATCGCCGCGATCATCTGGGTGTACCTGTACACGCCCGGGCTCAGCCCGGTGATCGACGTGCTCGAGTCGGCCGGCGTGAAGTGGAGCTTCCTGTCGGCCGACCACGCCCTGCTCTCGGTGGTCAACATCTCCACCTGGGAGTGGGTCGGGTACAACATGGTCATCCTCTACGCCGCCCTGCAGGCCGTCCCGAGGGACGTCCTGGAGGCGGGGACGGTCGACGGGGCGAGCGGGCTGCGGATCGCGCTGCGGATCAAGGTCCCGCTCATCCGCCCGGCGATCGCGCTCAACGTGCTCTTCACCGTCATCGGCGCCCTGCAGCTCTTCACCGAGCCGAAGGTGATCTACCGGGCGTCGACCGAGATCGGCAGCGCCTGGAGCCCGAACATGTACGCGATGCGCGCGGCCTTCGACAACCACGACTACGGCCTGGCCGCGTCCGCCTCGATCCTGATCGCCCTGCTCGGCGGGGTCCTGTCCTTCATCGTGACCCGGTTCTCGGCGCGGAGGGTGCAGCCATGACGTTGACCGCGACGCCCGCACCGCCGGTTCCCGCCTCAAGGCGGCGCAGGAAGCGCGGCTCCCGCCCGATGCCGCGCCTGCTCTCGCGTGCCGCCGTCAACGGCGTCCTCGTCATCGCCGTGCTCTACACGGTGATGCCGCTGCTGTGGCTGCTCATGGCGGCCACGAAGAACATGCGTGACCTGTTCGGCACCAGCGGCTTCGCCTTCGGGCGCACCTTCGACCTCGGTGCCAACCTGGCGCACCTGTTCAGCGCGGGTGACGGCATCTACCTGCGGTGGCTCGGCAACACCGCCCTCTACGCCGTGGGCGGCGCCCTCATCGCCACGACCCTGTGCGTGGCGGCGGGGTACGCCTTCGACAAGCTCTCGTTCCCGTTCAAGGAGAAGATCTTCGGGCTGATCCTCCTCGGCGTGCTCGTACCGGCCAGCGCGATGGCCCTGCCGATCTACCTGCTGGCGTCCAAGACCGGCATCGTGAACACCTTCTGGGGCGTCTTCCTCCCGAGCCTGGTCTTCCCCTTCGGGGTCTACCTCGCCCGGGTGTTCAGCGCCGCGTACGTGCCCGACGAGGTGATCGAGGCGACCCGCGTCGACGGCGCCGGTGACCTGCGGACCTTCCTCAGCATCGGCTTCCCGATGCTCCGCACGGCCTTCGTCACCATCTTCCTCTTCCAGTTCACCGGCATCTGGAACAGCTTCTTCCTGCCGCTCGTGATGCTGACCGACCAACACCTTTACCCGCTCAACCTGGGTCTGTACACCTGGCAGACCACGTCGCTGAACCAGGGCCATCCGGAGGACTACCTGCTCGCCATCACCGGTTCGCTGGTGGCGGTCGTGCCGCTGGTCATCGCCTTCGTGGTGCTGCAGCGGTACTGGAGAGCGGGCATGACCGCTGGAGCCGTCAAGTGACCCTTCCCCGCGCGCTGCTCGCCATGGAGCCGCGATTCAAGGACGACCTGTTCGGGCCGGACGAGCTCGACCGGCTCACCCGGCTGGTGGACGTCGACCCCGGCCTGGTCGTCAGCGACTTCGCGGACGTGCCGGAGCTGGCCGCGGCCGAGGTCCTCGTCACCTGCTGGGGCTGCCCGCCCGTCGACGCCTCCGTGCTGCGGCGGGCACCCGGGCTGCGGGCCGTCGTCCACGTGGCGGGCACGGTCAAGAGCCTGATCACCGACGCCTGCTGGGAACGCGGCATAGCCGTCTCGTCGGGCGCCGCCACCAACGCGCTCCCCGTGGCCGAGTACACCGTCGCAGCGATCCTGTTCGCCGGCAAACGCGTCCTCGGCATCCGCGACCTCTACCGCACGCAGCGCCGGGCCCTCGACTGGGCGGCGCATTTCCCCTCGCTGGGCAACTACCGCAGGACCGTCGGGATCATCGGGGCCTCTCACATCGGCCGACGGGTGCTCGACCTGCTCCGCCCGTTCGACCTCGAGCTCCTGATCAACGACCCGTACCTCGACGAGACCGCGGCGGCCGCGCTCGGCGCCCGGCCGGTCGGCCTCGACGAGCTGCTGGCCGCCTCCGACGTCGTCTCCGTGCACGCCCCGGCGCTGCCGGAGACCCGGCACCTGCTGGACGCGCGGCGCCTGGGACTGCTCTCCGACGGCGCCACGCTCATCAACACCGCGCGCGGCTCGCTGGTGGACATGGAGGCGCTCACCAAGGAACTGGCCTCGGGCCGGATCGACGCCGTGCTCGACGTCACCGAGCCCGAGATCCTCCCGGCGGACTCGCCGCTCTACGACCTGCCGAACGTCCTGCTCACCCCGCACGTCGCCGGCTCGGTGGGCGGCGAGCTGCGCCGCCTGGCCCACTCGGCACTCGACGAGCTGGAACGGTACACGCGGGGCCTGCCGTTCGCGCACGCCGTCCGCGCCGACACGATCGGCCGCTCGGCGTGATTTGGCAGGCGCTTTCCGGGCGGCCCGCCTCGACGTGGACCTGCCCCGGCGCGACTCATCCGGTCGTTCCGGGAGCGGGCCCCACGGGATCCTCCTGAGTACGGTCCGCGCGGTCGCCGACGGAAGGCTCGCCGCGACGGCGCTCCCGTACGGCGAACTCCGGGTGGACGGCGCCGCCATCGCGAAGGCGGTGACCGGCTGCACCGGTGCCGTCGCCGGTCACCTGACCGACGGTCGTACCTTCACCGGCGAGGTGAGGATCCGCCCGTGACGTCCAACCCGCTCTTCTTGTGCTTCCGCAGCAGATCTCGAACATGCAGGTGAACGAGCAGGACCCAGCCGAAGATCACCACGAGCCGCCCCAGCCACGACCATGACCCCAGGTTCCAGCCGAACAGGTCCCAGGGCCCGCCCGCGAGCAGCCCCAAGGTCTGGGTCACGAGGACGAACAGGCCGAAGACGATGAAGAGCAGGTTGACCCAGATCGGCCATGTCGGGCGAAGCCTTCGCGTGTCATCGGGTTGCTCAGCCACAGCAATACTCTGACACTTGCCGCATTCCACCGGAAGACGTCCGTCGTTGAGTCCAAGGTACGGATCGGCACGGCGTCCTGATCGGGTGCTCAACCTTGATCGGCTGCGTACCCCCGCGTCGCTGTTGACCCCATGTGGTTGGGGTCGTCGCCAGTGGGCCGCGCCCGGCCCGGCGCGAACCGCATCACCCCAGCCTCAGGGCCTCAGCCGTCTTGCCGTTGCTTGAGCCGGAGTGCTTCTTTGCGGGTCTCGGCCTGGACGGACCGCTCGTGCTCCAGCCACGCCGGGTTCTCCGCCTTCAGCGCATCGATCTCAGCGGTGGTGAGCGGTTCGGTGATCCCGGCCCTGATCAGGCCCGAATTGGAGATCCCGAGCTTCGCGGCGACGACCTGCCTCGGGTGCGGGCCGTTGCGGCGCAGATCAGTGAGCCAGGCGGGTGGCGTCGCCTGCAACTCGTTCAGCTCGTCCCTGGAGACGACGCCCGCCTGGAACTCGGCGGGAGTGGCCGAGAGGAGGACACCCAGCTTCTTGGCCGCGGTCTCGGGCTTCATCGTCTGGATGCTCTTCGATTTGGGCGAGGTCATGACGTCAAGAGTAGTCAGTCGGAACGGGTTTCCATGACATCGATACCCTGAGGACGTGACTGATGGGGAGACCAAGGCGTTCCGGCTGGCGTACGTGCCCGGGGTGACACCCGCGAAATGGGTCAACATCTGGTCCGAGAGGCTGCCCGACGTGCCGATCACCCTGGCCACTGTTCCCGCGGCCGAGGTGGTGGGTCTCCTTCGGGACGGCGGCGCCGACGCCGGATTCGTCAGGCTGCCGGTCGACCGGGACGGGCTCAGCGTGATTCCGCTCTACGTGGAGACCACGGTGGTCGTGGTGCCCAAAGACCACGCGGTGGCCGCCGCCGACGAGGTGACCATCGCCGACCTGGCCGACGACGAGGTGCTCCATCCCCTGGACGACACCATCGAGTGGACGGTCCGCCCCGGGCGGCCCGCGTTCACCCGCCCGGCCACGACCGCGGAAGCGATCGAGCTGGTAGCGGCCGGCGCCGGGCTGCTCCTGGTTCCGCAGTCGCTGGCACGCCTCTATCACCGCAGGGATCTCACTTACCGGCCGGTGCTGGAAGCGCCGCAGTCCCAGGTCGCGCTGGCCTGGCCCACGGACGCGACCACCGACCTGGTGGAAGACTTCATCGGTATCGTCCGCGGCCGGACAGTGAACAGCTCGCGGGGCCGTACCCCTGCCGCCCCTGCGGAGAAACCGGCACAGCGCCAGGCCCAGAAACCCGCGAAGACCGGCTCCGGCCGTCGCGCCGTACCGGCCCGCCGTAAAGGGAAGGGCTCCCGGCCCCGGTGACCCGGACCTTCCATGGTTTTCCAAGGCCGAAGCCAGGGTTTTCATACGGGTGGGCGGCCTGCCGGCTCTCTGGTCGATCTTCCTTGGGCGGACGAGGCCTTCAAGCGGATGGCATCGCTTCGGTGGCCGGTCTCACCGTGAGGTCGGTCGGATCCGTCCCCGGGTCGGATTGCGGCCGGTGAGCAGCCGAGCGACTGTCAGCAGGGCGACGGCGAACACCAGGGGCCCGATCGTCTGAGGGACCTGATGGTGCGCAGCGCCGATCGCCGCATCGCCGATCTGGACCGCGCCGTTCAATGCGAGGAGCAACCCGAGGGAACGCCACGCGTGTCGGGCCAGCAACCAGACCATTCCGCCGAGCAGCACCACGCTGCGGGCCGCCATGTAGGCGGCGTAGGTCCTGGGGGCGGACTGATCGCCTCCAGGCACCAGCCCGCCCGGGTCCGCCAGGCTGGACACTGCGAAGTAGCCGGATGTGACCACGGTGAGGAGCACGACAAGTGCGCCGAATCGACGGACATTTAATGAGGGAGCCATATCTTTCGGATGCCGAATCATATGGCTAGGCTAGCATTGGTGGCGTGATGGTGGAAGAGTCGTTGATCAACACGGTGGGTTTCCTGTTGGGCAAGCTGGGCCAGGAGGCGAACGGGCAGTTCGCGGATCGCTTGGCCCCGCTCGGCCTGCGGCCACGGCATTGTGCGGTCCTTGAGCTCCTGGCCGACGGGCCCCTGGCGCAGCTGGAGCTGGCCAAGGCCGTCGGGGTGACCGCCAGTGTGGTCGTCGACATGCTCGACGAACTTGAGAAGCTCGATGCCGTACGACGAGTACGGGACACCGCAGACCGTCGGCGGCAGCTCATCGAGCTGACACCGACCGGCCAGGATCTGCGGCACCAGACGCTCTCGCTGGCGCGGCAGAACGACGAGGAACTGTTGAGCGCCATCGATCCCGCCGAGGTGGCGGCCCTGCGCCGGACCCTGGGTCGGATCGCCGCTGCGACTGGCCTCGTGGGGAAGTGACGGGCGCTACGCGTGGCAGGTCGGCGTCGGCGAAGGACTCGCCCGCTGCCATGAACGCCCAACGGCCGTCGTCGATGCGTTCTTCGACTTCGCCGACGCCATCATCGCGATCCGTAGCCTGATCCGCCGAGCCTGGATCACCCGCCGCTGGACCAAGCGCCCCGAACCACGCCATCACCTTGCGGCGCGACCTCTTAGTCACCCAGACGCCGTTCTCAAGATCGATGACAGGGTGCTCATGCAGGTGGCGGGCACTGGGTTCGAACCGGTGACCCCTCGCTCGTAAGGAGCCGCTTGCGGGATTTGGCACGGTATGGCACGGCCTTGCGGCATGCAGACGGCACGGAAGCGAACCCGGCGCCCCTACGGGCGATCCACCCGCACGGGGCGAACTGCCGGCGGTTCTATAGCTCGTGACCGTTACCGCGGGCGCATGGCTATTTACCTGGGACGGAGCGGTACCTGCATGCCGATGTCTTCATGATCATTGCACGTATATCGCATGGCACCGGGAGACCCCGCTGTGCGTACGCTGCCTTCGTGGACAGAGAGACGCTCGTTCAACTCCTCGACAATGCAGGGGAAGCAGGCCGTGCTTGCCGACGGGCGCTCACGGCTGGAGCGTCCTTCGAGGTGTGGCAGGACCCGGTCGAGGCGCTGTCCCTGACTAGGACTTACCGGCGTCGCGCTCGTCTTGCCCGCCGGATGGGGAACCCGTCCCTTGGCTTTGACGAGGCGATCGCGCGGCTTGGCACCTGCGGACTTCAGCACCTCCTCCTCGGCATCGTCAAGAGCACCGAGTCCGCCTACAACTTTCAGCTCTTCCTGTCTCCCGACGCATCACGTGTGGTGGCATGCCTCGGCGTCAGCAACCAACGGGAGCGCTCGCGCGTAACGGGGCTTGCGTGATGATGCGGCACCGCTCAGGAGGTTTCTCCTGGAGGTGACAGTTCGACATCGGCGCGTGTGAGCCATGCCTCGTACCAAGCGTCGAAGGTGGGCGTTGGACCGAGATACGTCGGTGCGGCCAGGTCATAGAGCTCGCTCTCCAAGCTGGCGGGGGCGGCCGTGGCCGGTCGCCAGGCACTTTCGTCGAGCCAGACATCCCAAACCGTGCCCGTCAGCTCTCCTGCGGTCACCAACGCGGTGACACTGGAGCAGCCCTGGGTGCCGATGAAGATGCAGCCAGGTGTGGGATAGGGGGCTTCGATGCTGGGGCCGCCACCGGAGTCGGGCTCTGGTTCCTGGACCCATGCGTACCAGGCGTTGTAGATCTCCTCGGCGTCGCGACGGGCGAGCGGGAAGGGTTTGGCAGGATCGCCCTCGGTCTCTTTTACGATCTCCTGCGGTCCCCAGACGCCGTAGTAGGGGCCCGCACCGGGGCCGATCCGGAGCAGGAACTCCCGGTACGCGGGTGGTAATTGGACACCGAGATCGTCTTCTAGGGCCAGGACCGAGGTCGGGTCGAGCGGGGTGTTGCGGTACTGGTGTCGTTCGGCGCCGAAGACGAGGAACCGCTTGTTGCGTCGGTAGAACTTATGCAGGTGTACGGGTCGGCCGGTTTCGATGGCTCGCAGTCGGTCGAGTCTTGCTGTCATGGTCGACATGGCGCCAGTATGCGGCTTTTCGTGAAGCAACCTGGCGGCGGCATGGCGCTCGCCGGCAACGCGATCGCGGCGAGCGCCGGCGCGAGTCCCAAAGATCTCATACTGCGCATAGGCATGACTTGGTTCGGGCAGCGCTGATCTATCAGCGCATCACGGCGAAGGCTGACCGCAGGATCGCCGACGCGAAGATCGCGAACAACTCCAATGGATCTTCGAATGGGCTCTGTCGCACCGGTTAATGGGACGAAGCCCCGTTTCCATGGTCGGAGACGGGGCTCTTGATGCAGGTGGGCGGTACTGGGTTCGAACCAGTGACCCCTCGCTTGTAAGGCGAGTGCTCTACCGCTGAGCTAACCGCCCCTGATCGGCACTACACCTTACGACACCACGGGGCCCGATCGCACATCCACTGTCCAGCCCGGGCCCAGTTCGGGGCGGCCTGCGGCGCGCCAGCCCAGGAGGGCGGCTCCGAGCATGCCCGCGTCGACCCCGAGTGCGGCCGGCACCAGTGGGGGTGCCTCGCGGAAGGCCAGGCGTTTGACGAGGCGGGTGCGTACCGGGTCGAAGAGGGCCGGGCCCGCTTCGGCGAGGCCGCCGCCGAGGACGATCACCGTCGGGTCCAGCAGGAGCGTGTACGTGGCCAGGGCCAGCGACAGGGCCTCCACGGCCTCGTCCCAGACCTCTACGGCGATCGGGTCGTCGGAGGAGACCACCTGCTCCGCCTTGACGCCTTCCAGGCCGGCGCGCTGGCTGTAGCGGCGGCCCACCGAGGCGGCCGAGGCGTACGTCTCCAGGCAGCCGAACTGGCCGCACGCGCACTCTTCCCCGTCCGGGAAGACCGGGGTGTGGCCGATCTCGCCGGCCCAGCCGGAGGAGCCGCCGTACGGTTCGCCGCGGATGATCGAGGCGCCCGCGATCCCCGTGCCGATGGGGAGGAAGAGGAAGTCGGACAGGCCCCGGCCCGCGCCGAGGATGCTCTCCGCGAGGCCGCCGGTGCGTACGTCGTGTCCGAGCAGGACGGGGATGTCCAGGGTGGTGAAGCTGGTGGCGGGGACGTCGCGCCAGCCCAGGTTCGCGGCGTAGACGGCGGCGTTGTCGGAGACCAGGCCGGGGACCGCCAGGCCCACGCCGGCCGGGGTGCCGTCACCCGAGGAGGCCAGGTGACTGATGAAGTCGGAGATGGCGGACACGACCGCCTCCGGGCCCTCCGCCCGCGGCGTCGGGCGCCGCTCGCTCAGCAGCACCACACCGGAGTCGCTGACCAGGCCGCCCTTCATGGACGTGCCGCCGACGTCGAGCGCGACGACGAACGAGCTCGGAGCCGGGTTCGGGCTCACGCTCACACTCGGGTTCGGGCTCTCGCTCACGCTCGGAGTCATCTCGGACACGGAGGAGACGATAGCGCAGCTCAGCAAATGTCTGGAAAGAGTCTCTTCGCCCGCGGGGTTCGCTGCAGGGATTCGCTGCAGGGATTCCCAGGGCTCGGATCCGGCTTGGCGGGGCGGAGCGGGGCTTGGACCCGGCTTGGGCGGGCCTAGCTTGGACCCGGCTTGGCCGGGCCTAGCTTGGACCTCCGCCCGGCCAAGCCCTGCCCAAGCCCTGCCCTGCGCCGCGGGATCCAGGATTCGGGTCCCAGGGCAGCCTGCCGAGGGCTCAGAGCGGCTCGCGGCGCTGTGAAGGCTCCCGTGTCCCCGTCCAGGCCCCCGTGCCTCTGTGTCCGGGCTCAGGGCTCCGTGGGTTCGTGTCCGGTCCTGGGGCTCAGGTGCGGCCCAGGACGCGGTTGAGGGCCGCTTCCACCTCCGCCGAGAGGCCGGGGGGTGAGGACGGTGGGGAGACGGGAGAGCCCGCGAGCGCGTCCGAGCGCGCCAGCCGTACGTCGCCGCAGGACCGGCACTCCACCTCGCCCAGCCGACAGATCAGCGCGACCGACCCGCAGGCCGCGCACGAGTCGAGGTCGAGGTCGTGCAGCCGCTGACAGTCCGGGCAGATCAACACCTGCGTTTCGCGGCGCACCCCGCGCTGCCACGGGCTGGCGCCGCGCACCGGGTCGGTCTGCCGGGCCCCGCATCGGTAGCAGGGCATCGTTCCCTCCGAGGTCAAGAAATGTCGGCGAGTGCCTTGATGTAGTCGGCGATGTCGCGTGCGGCGGAGGTCGGATTGACCACCGACCACCGGATCACACCCTCGCCGTCGATGATGAAGGTCCCCCGAAGAGCGAACCCCTTCGCCTCATCGAACACACCGTACGCCCGCGCGACCTGTCCGTGTGGCCAGAAATCGGAGAGCAGCGGAAACGTGTAACCCTCGCGATCGGCCCACGCACGGTGCGTGAACAGGGAGTCGACGGACACGGTCAGCAGTTGTGCCCCGTCGAGCGGCTGGTCGCGCAGCGCGGACAGCTCACCGTGACAGATCCCGCTGAAGGCAAGCGGGTAGAAGACCAGCACGACCTTCGTGCCCCGGAACTGAGACAGGCTCACCGGGGTGCCGTGCTGGTCCTGCAGCTCGAAATCCGGAGCCAGGGCGCCGACCTCGGCAGGATGTGCGTTCACGGCTTCATCCTGCCGTACGGAAGGCGCTCGGACTCCCTACCGTTTGCCCTTGGGCGTGACGAGCCTGGTCCCGGACCAGTCCGGTGCGGCGGAGATGCTGCTGGTCTGTGAGAGACCCGCGGTAGCGGCATCCTCCCCGATGTCGCTCGGCTCCACGTGGCCGTCGCGTCCGGCCTTGGGAGTCAGCAGCCAGATCCGGCCGCCGTCGGCGAGTGCTCGCATGGCGTCGCTGAGGGCGTCGAAGAGGTCTCCGTCGCCGTCGCGCCACCACATCAGCACCACGTCTACGACGTCGTCGCTCTCTTCGTCCAGCAGCTCGTTGCCGGTCAGGTTCTCGATGGAGTCGCGAAGCTCGTCGTCGACGTCCTCGTCCCAACCGATCTCCTGCACCACCTGACCCGGCTTGAGGCCGAGCCGTTCGGCCAGGCCGCGCTCGCCCTGCGCCTGACCCGCGGTCGCGCTCACGTTTATCCCTCCTGCTTGAGTGGCCCCGCTTATGCGGTTTATCGCTTCGGCACAGTCCACACGCTGTGACCCTCAGTCGTCAACGGTCGCCACGGGTACGGCCGTAGTCGGCCAGAATCAATCCGACAAAAACGACAGGCGAACCTGGCGTTGCCGGTTGTCGACGTTCAGGTCGACGAGTGCGATCGACTGCCACGTACCGAGTGCCAGACGCCCGCCCAGCACGGGGACCGTGGCATATGGCGGGATCAGCGCGGGCATGACATGTGACCGTCCGTGACCGGGCGAGCCGTGGGCGTGACGCCAGCGGTCGTCGGGCGGCAACAGGTCGCGCAGCGCGGCGAGCAAGTCGTCGTCGCTGCGCGAGCCCAACTCGAGCAGGGCTACACCGGCGGTCGCATGGGGCACAAAGATATGCAACAGCCCGTCTTCGCCCTGCCTGCGCACGAAATCAGCGCATTCAGCGGTGATGTCGTGCACTGTCTCTCGTGACCCTGTGGCCACGGAGATGATTTCAGATCTCACAGGGAAATCTTACTTATGCACCACGACGGCGTCCGGGCCGGGAAACACCAGACCGGTGTGCCCGTCGTCGAAGCGCACCATGTAGGGAGGTCCGCCTTCGAGGCCCTGGACCTCCACAATCACACCACTCCGGTCCCCTTCGCCAACGGCATGTCCGTGCACCAGGAGCCGGTCTCCTACTGCAGCATTCATATAACCCACATTGGTACGCGGGAGGCCGTCCGAAAAGGGTGATTCGCAAGTTTTGCTCCCCCTCCAGAGGGGCGGAGAAAAATGACCGAAACGTTACGCTGCGATGAGGCGGCGGTGCCCGGGCCGGGTGGCGAAACGGGCAAGGCGTGGAGGGAGTTCGGAGGCCGTGGGGAGGCGCAGGGGGCCTCGAGACGGTGGTGGGCCTTGGGGGTGGCAGGGGTGCCGGGATGAGAGGGAGGCGAGGGATCTTTAGGGTCATGCGGGTCTGAGGGACGTCATGGAGAGGAAGAGGTGGCATGACCCCATGGGCGGTGAGGGGCGTCACAAGTCGTGAGAGGCGACGCGGGTCGCGAGTGGCGACAAGGGGCATGATCAGCGGCGATGCGCTTCCGGCCGACCCTCCGCCGGACGGCCCCCGTCGGAGCCGGGCCGGGAGGATGGCCGCTAGACTCGCCCGTCACGCCGCGCCTCGTGGGGTGAGAACCCCCTTCCTTCGGGGGAGAGTGGAGGGTGCGGGGACCAGGAGTCCAGAGACATTCGAGCGAAATTTCGTTCGTTTTCCTGTCTTGTTAAATTGCTCCCGGGATGTAACCTTTGGTGGCGATTCGTCCTACCATCGGTGGTCTAGGCCATCTGATCTGTCTCTGCCAGCAGGGACACCACTGGTTACCGGTCAGTAGAGATGCGTTTTCTACGGCTAGCGACCAGGATGGAAGGCGACCCAGACCAGACATCAGTCATTCTCGGAAGGCGAGACCCAGTGGCTTCCGGACGCCAGCGATTCTCGATCATCAGCGACGGCCTACCCAGCCAGCTGCCTGATGTCGACCCCAGCGAGACCAACGAGTGGCTCGAGTCTCTCGACAACGTCGTCAAGACCGAAGGCCGCACCAGAGCCCGCTACCTCATGCTGCGCATGCTGGAGCGGGCCCGCGAGCACCAGGTCGGGGTGCCGGGTTTGCGGAGCACCGACTACATCAACACGATCCCGCCGGAGCGCGAGCCCTGGTTCCCCGGTGACGAGCACGTCGAGCGCCGCATCCGCGCCTACATCCGCTGGAACGCGGCCATCATGGTGTCCAGGGCCAACGCCCGCACCAACGTCGGCGGCCACATCGCCACCTACGCCTCCGCCGCCTCCCTCTACGAAGTGGGCTTCAACCACTTCTTCCGCGGCAAGGATCACGGCGAGTCGGGCGACCAGGTCTTCTTCCAGGGGCATGCCGCGCCGGGCATCTACGCCCGCGCCTTCCTCGAGGGTCGCCTCAACGAGGCCCAGCTCGACGCGTTCCGCCAGGAGCTGTCGCACGGCTTCCACGGCCTGCCCTCCTACCCCCACCCGCGCCTCATGCCGGACTTCTGGGAGTTCCCGACGGTCTCCATGGGTCTCGGCCCGATCGGCGCGATCTACCAGGCGCGGTTCAACCGCTATCTGCTCAACCGGCAGATCAAGGACACCAGCCGCAGCCACGTGTGGGCGTTCCTGGGCGACGGCGAGATGGACGAGCCCGAGTCGCTCGGCGCGATCGGCCTGGCGGCCCGCGAGGAGCTCGACAACCTCACGTTCGTGATCAACTGCAACCTGCAGCGGCTCGACGGTCCCGTACGCGGCAACGGCAAGATCATCCAGGAGCTGGAGTCGTACTTCCGCGGCGCCGGCTGGAACGTCATCAAGGTCGTGTGGGGCCGCGACTGGGACCCGCTGCTGGCGGCCGACGTCGACGGCGTGCTGGTCAACCAGATGAACACCACGCCCGACGGCCAGTTCCAGACCTACTCGGTCGAGTCCGGCGAGTACATCCGCGAGCACTTCTTCGCCGGTGACCCGCGCCTGCGCAAGATGGTCGAGCACCTGACCGACGACGACATCCGCAAGCTGTCGCGCGGCGGCCACGACTACCGCAAGGTCTACGCGGCGTTCAAGGCGGCCCGCGAGCACGTCGGCCAGCCGACCGTGATCCTCGCCCAGACCATCAAGGGCTGGACGCTGGGCAAGGACTTCGAGGCGCGCAACGCCACCCACCAGATGAAGAAGCTCACCAAGGCCGAGCTGAAGGAGTTCCGCGACCGGCTCTACCTGCCGATCCCGGACTCCGCGCTGGAGGGCGAGCTGCCCCCGTACTTCCACCCGGGCGAGAACGACCCCGAGATCCAGTACATGAAGGAGCGCCGCGCGGCGCTCGGCGGCGTGCTGCCCAAGCGCGTCATGCGCGCCAAGCCGGTCAAGCTGCCCGCCGACGAGGTCTACGGCGGCTTCGCCAAGGGCTCGGGCAAGCAGCAGGTCGCCACCACGATGGCGTTCGTACGGCTGCTCAAGGACCTCATGCGCGACAAGGAGATCGGCCACCGGTTCGTGCCGATCATCCCGGACGAGGCGCGCACGTTCGGTCTCGACGCCATGTTCCCGACGGCCAAGATCTACTCCCCGCACGGCCAGACGTACGAGGCCGTCGACAGGGAGCTGCTGCTGTCGTACAAGGAGGCCACGCAGGGCCAGATCCTGCACGAGGGCATCAGCGAGTCGGGCTCGATGGCCTCGGCCATCGCGGCGGGCAGCGCCTACGCCACGCACGGCGAGCACATGATCCCGATCTACATCTTCTACTCGATGTTCGGGTGGCAGCGCACCGGCGACCAGATGTGGCAGATGGGCGACCAGATGGGCCGCGGCTTCCTGCTCGGCGCCACCGCGGGCCGCACCACGCTCAACGGTGAGGGCCTGCAGCACGAGGACGGCCACACGCCGCTCATCGCCTCCACCAACCCGGCCGCGATCTCCTACGACCCGTCGTGGGCGTTCGAGGTGGCCCACATCGTCAAGGACGGCCTGCGGAGGATGTACGGCGACCAGCCGGAGGACGTCTTCTACTACCTGACCGTCTACAACGAGCCCTACCTGCAGCCCGCCCAGCCGGCCGACCTCGACGTGCAGGGCCTGCTCAAGGGCCTGTACAAGTTCGCCGACGGGCCGCAGACCCAGGGCCCGAAGGCCAACATCCTGTCCTCCGGCGTGGCGGGCCCGTGGGCCATGGAGGCGCAGCGGCTGCTGGCCGAGGACTGGGGCGTCTCGGCCGCCGTGTGGTCGGCGACGTCGTGGTCCGAGCTGCGCCGCGACGCGCTGGCCTGCGAGGAGCACAACCTGCTCAACCCCGACACCGAGCAGCGCGTCCCGTACGTGACCCAGGCGCTCTCCCAGGCGCAGGGCCCCTTCGTGGGCGTCAGCGACTACATGAAGGCCGTGCAGGACCAGATCGCGCAGTGGGTGCCGGGTGACTGGTCCTCGCTGGGCACCGACGGGTTCGGCCTGTCCGACACCCGCTCGGCGCTGCGCCGCCACTTCCACGTCGACGCCGCCTCGATCACGCTGGCCGTGCTGACCAGCCTGGTCAAGCGGGGCGAGCTCGACGGCGAGGTGCTGCGCGAGGCGATCGCCCGCTACCACCTCAAGAACGGCGTCACCGAGGCGGGCGGCGCGGAGAGCAACGACACCCAATCGATGGGCGTCTGAGTCATCCAGGAGCGGCGCTCCCGCGAAGTACTTCTCGCGGGGGCGCCGTCATTTTCGCCGCCCGCGGCGTTCGGCCTGTGAGGCGGCACGTTCAGGAGGGGTACGTGCCGCCTCACCCAGGTATGGTGCGGCGTCACGTATTGTGGGCACTACTTCCCCCTGAGAGACGAGGGAGAAGTCTGTTTATGCGACGCGTCCTAGCCGCCCTGCTCATCCCGGTCGTCGCCGGTTGTTCCACCGTGCCGGCCGAGCCCGCCACGCAGTCGACGGCGGACACCGGCACGATCAGCTGGGGGCCGTGCACCGACATCAAGCGTCCCGGCGGTGAGAAACCGGCCAGCCAGGACAGTTCGGTACGGTGCGGGAAGCTGGCCGTTCCCCTGGACTACAACAAGCCCGACGGCGAGAAGCTGGACCTGGCGCTCATCAAACTGCCCACCACCGGCAAGGACCGGCTGGGCTCGATGGTCTTCAACTTCGGCGGTCCCGGCGCCTCCGGCGTCGACACGCTCGACCAGGCCGCCAAGGCGCTCACGGGGCTGCGCGCCCGATACGACCTGATCAGCTTCGACCCGCGCGGCGTGGAGCGCAGCTCCGGCGTGCGCTGCGGAGACACCGTGGAGATGGACAGGTTCACCGCGCTGGACACGCTGCCGTCCGACAGCCAGACCCACCAGGAGACCGCGGCGGCCAACAAGCAGTTCGCCGCCCTCTGCCAGCAGCACTCCGGCAAGATCCTCCCGTACATCGGCACCGTGAACGCCGCCCGCGACATGGACCGGATCCGCGAGGCGGTCGGCGACCCCAAGCTCAACTACGTCGGCATGTCATACGGCACGCAGCTCGGCGCCGTCTACGCCACCGAGTTCCCGAAGAAGGTCGGCCGCATGGTGCTGGACGCGCCGCTCGACCCGACGGTGACGTTCGAGCAGCGCACGCTGGTGCAGACGCGCGGGTTCCAGAAGGCGTACGAGAGCTTCCTGCGCTCGTGCGTCAAGAACAAGTGCGACTTCGGCAAGGACCAGGAGACCGCCAACGCGAACGTGGACAAGCTGCTGAACCAGCTCACCACCCAGCCGCTGAAGGTCGGCACCCGCGAGCTCACCCAGGGCCTGGCCGCCACGGGCGTGGCGGCGGCGCTGTACTCGGAGCTGACCTGGCCCTTCCTGGAGCAGACGCTCTCGGAGGCGATCAAGGGGCGGGGCGAGGCGCTGCTCTACCTGGCCGACTCCTACACCGGCCGCTCCCAGGACGGCAAATACTCCACGCAGATGACCAGCTTCCCGGCCATCACCTGCGTGGACACCTCCGAGCGGCCCAGCGAGGCCGAGCTGCGCCGCACCGAGGCGGCCGCCATGAAGATCTCGCCGCTGTTCGGCAGCGAGGGGTCCGGCGGGCTGTGCCGGGTCTGGCCGGCCAAGGGCAGCGATCAGGCGCGGCACGTGAACGCCACCGGCTCGGCGCCGATCGTCGTGATCGGCGGCAAGGGCGACCCGGCGACGCCGTACGAGTGGGCGCCCAGGCTGACGGCCCAGCTCAAGACCGCCAGGCTGGTGACGTACGAGGGCGAGGGGCACGGCGCCTACCTGTCGGGCAGCAAGTGCGTGCTGGAGCTCGTGGACTCGTTCCTGATCGAGGGCAAGCTCCCGCAGAAGGGCGCGACCTGCCCGGCGGCCTAGGGTGGGGCCTGTGACATACGACTCGCTCATCGACGCCGAGACCGCCCGCCTGGCGGCCCTGGCCACGGACCTGTCCGTACCGGTGCCCACGTGCCCGGGATGGACACTCGCCGAGCTGATCACGCACGTCGGCCAGACGCACCGCTGGGCGGTGCACGTGCTGCGCAACCAGGTCCAGGAGCGGATCTGGTCGCGCCAGGTGCCCAGCGGGCTGGCCGAGGGGCAGAGCGGCGACGCGGCCTGGCTGACCGCCGGGGCGGCCGAGCTGCTCGGCACGCTCGGCGACACCGACCCCACGCTGGCGGTGTGGACGTGGGGCCCGGACCGGCAGGCGTCGTGGTGGCCCCGCCGGATGCTCTTCGAGCTGGTGATCCACCGGGTCGACGCGGAGCTCGCGCTCGGCATCGACCCGGTCGTCCCGGCCGAGGTCGCGATCGACGGCATCGAGGAATTCCTGCACAACCTGCCGTACGCGACCTGGGTGACCCGGTCGCTGGCGGAGCTCGAGGCGGAGGGGGCCACGATCCACCTCCACGCGAACGACGCCGACGGCGAGTGGACCATCACCCAGGGCCCGGCCGGGACGGTCGACTGGGCGCGCGGGCACACCAAGGGCGACTGCGCTGTCCAGGGGACGGCCCAGGACCTGCTGCTCATGCTCTACGGCCGGCGCTCGCCCGAGGCGCTGACCGTGTACGGCGACGCCGACCTCCTCAAGCGCTGGCTGTCCAAGGCCGCCTTCTGACACGGGGGAGGGGCCCTGGACGCGCCGCCGCTCGGCGATCGGCGGCGTGCCCAGGGCACGGGGTGAACCGCTCCTAGGAAGCGGCCCGTCCGTACGCCGGGGGTCTGCGGGGAAGGCGTTCTCCCCGGCCCTCGAACGGGTGGTTCACCTGTGGGGGAAGCTCACCTGCGGTGGAAGACCCCGAAGACGCTCCCGGACGTGTCACGCAGGTAGGCGAAGTCGGTGCCGGCGCCGTCGTCGATCACCTTCGTGATCACCTTGCCGCCCAGCGACTCGCTCTTCGCGCAGGCAGCCTCGACGTCGGCCACCTGCACGTGGAAGATCGCGTGCGCCGGGAACTCGCCCTTGGTGTTGAACAGCCCGCCGCCGGGCTGCTCGCCGCCCGGATAGCCGATCATCCGGTAGTCGATCGGCCCCTCGCCGGTGCTGAACGTCCAGCCGAACAACCCACCGTAGAACGCCTGGGCGCCTTCGGGATCGTCGGTCGCGATCTCGAACCAGGTCACGGTGTTGTCCATCGTCGTCTCCTCGTCACTGAACCTTTCTCGAACAAAGCAACGATCTAACGCTGTGGCGACAACCCTATGTCGGTGTTTTCGATTGACTAATCGAGCATGGCGGTGTCCACGATCATGTTGGGCACGTCGGCGGCGAAGCCTTCGAGCGGCCGGTCGGGGCTGCGCTCGGCGGTCACGGTCGCGGCGGCGATGCGATCGAGCCGGAAGACCCGCACGTCATCGCGTAACCGGCACCAGGCCACGAGATACCAGAACCCGCCCCGCCCGCCCAGGAACACCCCCGGCTCGACGTCCCGCGAGGTCAGCGCGCCCTTGGCGTCGGCGTATTCGAGCCTGAGCACGCGCCGCCGCAGCAGCGCCTCCTCGATGGCCCGGGAGATGCCCTCGCCCCCGAGCGGCCGGACCTCGGTAGAGCCGGGCTCCGGCGGGTGGTGGACGAGCTGCACGCGCCGCGCCAGCTCCCTGGCCAGGTCGCCCTCGGAGCCCGGCATCGCGGCCACGACCTTGCGTAACGCGCTGCGGGCCTGCCGGCCGAACGGCTGGTCGCCGGCCTGGCTGAGCGCCACCGCGATGGCCACCGCCTCGGCCGGGGTGAAGTTGAGCGGGGGCAGGGACATCTTCTTGTCGATCGCGTAACCGCCCTTGCGGCCCGCCTCGGCGTAGATCGGCACCCCTGACTCCTGCAGGGCGGTGATGTCGCGCTCGATCGTGCGCACGCTCACCTCGAACCGCTTGGCCAGCTCGCGGGCGGAGCGGCAGCGGGGCGCGATGGCGCGCAGGTCTTCGACGAGTGCGTAGAGCCGGTCGGTGCGATTCACAGCCGCGACGCTACGCGCCGCCACCGACAATCATGGTCCGCGCGCCGTCGCGGCCACCCGTGCCTCACCCCGCCGCCACGGGGATCTCACCGCACCGACCAGGCCGTGCCGCTCCCCGTGCCGCTCCCCGCGCGGATCCCCGTGCCGTTCCCCGTGCGGATCGGGTGGAGGACGACCTGGCGGGAGGCCGCGCCCAGCGAGTGCCGTGCGGCCGTGAAGGCGCGGCCCGGGATCCGGCGCGGTCGTGGCCCGGCGCTCCTGGGTGTTGAGCTCGGCCGTGCATCCGGAGGGGGCGGCGGGGACGGCGCCCCGTCAATGCGCCTACCAGCGGTCGTGGACCTGCGGCCGGATCAGGTCGTCGTAGACGGCCTCGACCGCTTCGAGCGTGGCCGGCGGGAGCGGCGCGGACGTCGCGGCGGCCGCGTTCGCGGTGGCCTGGGACGCGTTGCGGGCGCCGGGGATCACCACCGACACGCCGGGCTGGTCGAGGATCCAGCGCAGCGCGAACTGGGCCATCGTCAGGCCCTCCGGCACCAGGGGAACCAGGCGGCGGACCGCCTCCAGGCCCGTGCGGAAGTCCACGCCCGAGAAGGTCTCGCCGACGTCGAACGCCTCTCCCTGCCGGTTGTAGGTGCGGTGGTCGTCCGCGCCGAAGGTCGTGTGCTCGTCGTACCGGCCGGACAGCAGGCCGCTGGCCAGCGGGACGCGGGCGATGATGCCCACCCCGGCGGCCCGGGCGGCGGGCAGGACCCGCTCCAGCGGCTTGAGCCGGAACGCGTTGAGGATGATCTGCACGGACGCCACCCCCGGCCGTGCGATCGCCGTCAGCGCCTCCTCGCACGTCTCCACGCTGACCCCGTACGCGGCGATCTTCTGCTCGGCCACCAGCGTGTCCAGGGCGTCGAACACGGCGTCCGTCGAGTACACCGGGGTCGGCGGGCAGTGGAGCTGGACCAGGTCGAGGGTGTCCACGCCGAGGTTCTGGCGGGAGCGCTCGTTCCAGACCCGGAAGTTGGACATCACGTAGTTGGCGGGGACCTGCTCCAGCCGGCGGCCCATCTTGGTGGCCACGGTCAGCTCCGGCCGCCCCTTGGCGAAGCTGCCGACGATCTGCTCGCTCCGGCCGTCGCCGTAGACGTCGGCCGTGTCGATGAAGGTGACCCCGGCGTCCACGGCGGCCCCCAGGGTGGCGAACGCCTCGTCCTCCGTCACCTGGCCCCAGTCGGCGCCGAGCTGCCATGCGCCGAGGCCGACTGTGCCCACCTGGCGTCCTGTTCGTCCCAACATGCGTTGTTCCATGGGAACAGTCTCCCGGATGGAAACCGCACCCCGGCCCAAGGGCCGGGCCCGCCGCAGGTCCGCTACCGGGGCTGGTAGCAGCAGCGCAGCCCCGTCTGCACCGTGGCGCGCAGTTCCTCCCCGATCGCCTGGTCCACCGCCGAGATCCGCGCCAGCGCCCGCCTGATCGCCTTGCCCACGGCGATCCTGGCCCGCTCCTCGCTCCCCGTGAACGGCCGCGCCCGACCGCCGATGCCCGTCGCCGCCGTCAGCTCCGCCACCAGCCACTCGCGCTCCAGCCGCAGCCCCGCCGCCCGCTCCAGGTCGTTCATCGACTCCAGCTCGTCGATCTCCGCCTCAAGCTGGCCCAGCCGCTGCCGGTACATGTCCCTGGCCTGGTCGTCCAGCACCGGCTGGGCCGACCCGCCCTCGGGCTCGCGCGTCCACGACCCCGCGGCCAGGTCGGCGGCGAGGATCTCCCGGCCCGGATTGGCGACCAGCGTGGCCAGGTGCCCCATCCCGACGCTGTGGTCGACGAGCGCGAGCCGCCCGCCCAGCTCCACCTGCCAGTGCCGCCCGTGCCTGCGGAAGCGGCAACCGTCCTGCCCCGAGGACGAGCGCCCGGCCACGGATGGCAGCACCATGCCCAGCTCCCTGGCCTCCCGCGCGGCTGCGGCCTGCTCCCGGTTGGCCGCCTTGTCCTGCGTCCCGTCGCGCAGCGCCAGCGCCTGGCCCAGCCGCCACCTCGACAGCGCGGCGGCCGGCCAGTGCCCCAACGCGAAGTTCGCCCGCACGGCCGCCCGCAGGTGCTCCACCGCCGTGGACAGGTCCCCGGTGGTGAGCGCGGCCATGCCCAGCGAGTGGTGCACGGAGCCGAAGCAGGCCACGCCCAGGCTGGCCACCACCGGCAGGTCCGCGAACGGGCGCAGCAGCGCGTACGCGCGCGCGGCCGTGTCCGGGTCCTGCAGCAGGTGGGCGGTCTCCACGACGCAGTACATCGAGAGCAGCCAGGTGCTCGACCCCGGCATCTCCTCCACGCGCAGCCTGGCCAGGTGCCCGGCCGCCGCGCGCCGGTCGCCCGCGACGGCCGCGGCCAGCGCCAGGCCCGCCAGGTACGAGTTGTCGATCGGGCTCAGCGTGGGCGAGCTGACCAGGTCCGACAGGATGGGCAGCAGCTCGGCGGCCCGGCCCTGGAACCAGCGGATGGCGCCGAGCTGGCCGCCGTACCAGCCGGTCGCGTCCATGTCGCCGGCGGTCACGCCGCGCTCGAAGCACTCGCTGGCCCGCTTCTCGGCCTCGGCGAAGCGGCCAGCGCGGATGGTCAGCATGACCTCGATGGCCTCGACCACGTACCCGACCGCGAGGTGGTCGTGGCCGGTCAGCAGGCCGCGCAGCTCCGCCAGGCCGCGCTCGGCGTGCGGGTCCGCGGCCAGGTAGAGGTCCACCGTCCGCCACAGCAGGCCCATCAGCAGGTCGCCCCTGCGCTCGGTGACGGCGGCCTGGCCGATCAGCTCGCTCGCCAGCTCCAGCCTGAGCGCCGCGTGCTCGGGGCCGAGCAGGCAGTGGTGCGCCAGGCTCAGCGCCTCGGCCAGCGCCGCCCCGTCGCCGGAGCCCCTGGTCTCGGCCAGCAGCTCCATGATCGTGGCGTGCCGGCCCGCGCGGTAGTCCTCCTCGCCGTGCAGCCGCACGCGCAGCCGCAGGGCCGGCGAGGAGCGAGGGTCGATCAAGGACAGCGCGTGCCGCTGGCGGGCGCGTACCATCTCCGACTCCGCACATGTCCTGTGCTCGTGCACCCAGATCCCGCCCAGCCCCAGGGCCGCCCTCGCCAGCGACGACGGGTCGCCGCACAGCTCGGCCAGCCGGTACGCCGAGTCGAACCAGCGCCGTGCGGTCTGCAGGTCGCCGTTCACGAACAGCGCCCGCTCGCCCAGCACGAGCGCCAGCTTGAGATCGGGGCACGAGGGCAGGAGTACCCCCGGTTGCTGTGCAACGCCCATCGGTTCCGCTCCCCTGTCCGATACCTTGCCTGAGCGTCTGCCACGGTCCCCGAATACCGTTCTGACAACTACGACGTTTGACACACTGGGCGGGTTCAATCGGGGAGGGGTCATACCCTGGGTGCCATGATTCGCCCCGCGACACCCGCCGACGTGCCCGAAATCGCCAACATGATCCGTGAGCTCGCCGAGTACGAGAAGGCCGCGCACGAGGCGACGGTCACCGAGGAGCAGCTGCACACCGCGCTCTTCGCCGACAACCCGGCCGCGTTCGTCCACATCGCCGAGCACGACGGCGAGGTGGCCGGCTTCACGCTCTGGTTCCTGACGTTCTCGACGTGGCGCGGCGTGCACGGCATCTACATGGAGGACCTGTACGTACGCCCCCAGCACCGGGGCGGCGGCCACGGGGTCTCGCTCATGAAGGAGCTGGCCGGGATCTGCGCCGAGCGCGGCTACCAGCGCTTCGAATGGGTGGTGCTCGACTGGAACGAGCCCAGCGTCGCCTTCTACGACAAGCTCGGCGCGGTGCGCCAGGATGAGTGGCTGAAGTACCGGCTGACCGGCGAGCCGCTGCGGCGCCTGGCCGACAGCCAGGGCTGACCGCTCACGTATCGTGACAAGCCACGCAGAAGATTACGCCTGATCATCAGCCAGTATTACGAGCAGGTTTCCTCCGTGACGCATGTGCGTGGCTTGTTACGCCGGTGAATCACACGTAACGAACGCACAGCCACGGATCGTCAAAGTGCGTAACGCGCGCTTCCTACTTTGGAGTTCCCCCCGGACGCCGAACGTAGGAGAAAGTCGATGGCGCGCTGGATCGCCGAGTGGCACCCCGATGACCCAGCTTTCTGGGAGAGCTCAGGCAAGCGCGCCGCACGGCGCAACCTGATCTTCTCGATCGCCGCCGAGCACCTCGGCTTCACCGTGTGGACGCTGTGGAGCATCGTGGCCACCAAGATGGGGGTCTACAAGTTCTCCACGGACCAGCTCTTCTGGCTGGTCGCGCTGCCCAACCTGGTCGGCTCGGTGCTGCGCGTTCCCTACACGTTCGGCCCGGCCAAGTTCGGCGGGCGCAACTTCACCGTGGTGAGCGCGGCGCTGCTGCTCATCCCGGCCGTGTTGCTGGGCGTGGCGGTCGGGAACCCGGAGACGCCGTACTGGCTGTTCCTGGTGATCGCGGCGCTGGCCGGGGTCGGCGGGGGGAACTTCGCCTCCAGCATGGCCAACATCACCTACTTCTACCCCCGCCACAAGCAGGGGGTCGCCCTGGGGCTGAACGCCGCGGGCGGCAACATCGGCGTCAGCTCGGTCCAGCTCGTCATGCCGCTGGTGATCGGCTCGCTCGGGCTGGCCGCGGCCGGGTGGTTCTGGATCCCGTTCATCGTCGTGGCCGGCGCCTGCGCCTTCTTCTTCATGGACAACCTCACCAGCGCCAGGGCCAACCCGCGCGAGCAGCTCGCGGTGGCGGGCAAGGCCCAGACCTGGATCATGTCGTTCCTGTACATCGGGACCTTCGGCTCGTTCATCGGCTACTCCACGGCCTTCCCGCTGCTCAGCAAGAGCCTCTTCCCCGAGGCCCCGTTCGCCGCCGTGGCGTTCGTCGGGCCGCTGCTGGGCTCGCTGATCAGGCCGGTGGGCGGCTGGCTGGCCGACAGGCTCGGCGGCGCCCCCGTCACGCTGTGGAACTTCGCCGGGATGGGCGGCGGCGTGCTGTTGGTCTGGATGGCCAGCACCTCCGGCAACTTCTGGATGTTCTTCCTGTCCTTCCAGCTCCTCTTCGTCACCGCCGGCATCGGGAACGGCTCCACGTACCGCATGATCCCGGCCATCTTCCAGGCCAAGGCCGTCGCCGAGCGCGGCGAGGGCGAGGAGTCCCTGCTGTACGGCAAGCGCCAGGCCTCGGCCGCCATCGGCATCATCTCGGCGGTGGGAGCGCTGGGCGGGTTCCTCATCAACCGGGCGTTCGGGATGTCGTTCGCCGCGGCCGGGACCCCGGCGCCCGCCTTCCTCGCCTTCGGAGTCTTCTACGTGTCCTGTTTCGCCCTGACCTGGTGGTGCTACACCCGCAAGGTTGGCGCCTCGGTCGTGGCCAGCCTCGCCTATGCCCGGGTCTGACCCGATGAGTGAGCTCGTGAAGACACACTGCCCGTACTGCGCGCTCCAGTGCGGCATGGAGATCGGCCCGGAGCTGGCCATCAGCCCCAGGACCGACATCCCTGCCAACGCCTCCGGCGCGCTGTGCCAGAAGGGCTGGACGGCGGGTGAGCTGCTCACCAACGGCGAGCGCCTGACCACCCCGCTCCTGCACGGCGAGCCGGTGGAGTGGGAGGTCGCGCTCGACCACGTTGCGGAGCGGCTGTCCGCGATCCGCGCCGAACACGGCCCCGACGGCGTGGCCGGGGTGGGGGGGGGGGGGCGCACCAACGTGA